>CAILDT010000647.1 GCA_903833025.1 uncultured Bacteroidota bacterium
TAGGAGATTGCTTCGCGAAAAGCTCGCAATGACGTTAGCTACTTAATAAATAACTGAGTGAATTATGAAAGTATAATTAAAGAAACGAAGAATCTGAAAATTATAGAATAATAAAAGAGAAAATAAAAAGTAAAAAGGGATATTACTTTTTCAATTGCTTTTCAAGCATTTTTATTTCGTCGTGCAAGGTGTCAATAGTCATCTTTAAATCCTTTTTATCTACTTTAAGGTTTTTAATTTCTGTGTCCTTGTTTTCGCACTCGGTATAGTATTCCGAATTTTCTTTTTTAAGATGTAGTACTTCCTTTTTTGCTTTCTCAAACTCTACTTTAAGCTCGTCGAAGGTATAAGATTTCTCTTTTTTATTTAATGTTTTATATTCGTGATTTGCCATAATTGTGTGTTTTAAATGTTTGGTCAAATGTATATATACTAAGTAGGGTAAATCTTATTTTATGCTTTATTAACATATTAAGTTTTATTTGGTGATAACGAGTTTCATCACATTCGATTTTTTATCTGGAGTAATAAGGTTAATAAAATAAACACCTTCCTGAAAAGTAGTTACATCTATTTGCAAATCCTGCACTCCTTTCGAAACAGTTAATTTTATTCGTTTTATTTCTTGTCCTAACGGATTAGTAAAAATAATATCAGTAGCTGCGTTACTGCAATAAGCTATATTCACCGTATTACCAGCCGGATTAGGATAAATGTTTTTAATATTTACTTCTGAATTCATTGTTCCGTTATCAGCTATACCTACTGAAGAAGAGGGGGATAAACAATAATTCTGAATAGATTTTACTGCTTTAAAAAGATTCAATCTTCCTCCTGAAACGGTGATGCCGTTTAAATCGTTATTGGGGTCGGTGGCATTTAATAAGGAGTCTTTTACTATTAACGCCATTGATGCAGGGTATTGTTTGGCAGCAGCAATAAACTGACTACAAGGCACGGAATACATTAATGCAATAGCACCTGCAACGTGGGGCGATGCCATTGAAGTACCCGTCCACGAACCACCACCTGCAAACGTATTTGGAGGAACAGTGGAAGTAATGGAGGTGCCGGGCGCACCTAAATCAATGGTAGTATGTCCGTAAGCTGCTTGTGCGTTTCGCAAATCATTAGCATCTGTATTGGTAACAGTAACTAACCATCGGCTGGCGCAAGCAGTAGGTATGTCGCCCAGTACATCAATATCCCAATTAGCATTAGCCGTGGCAGCAGCACTTAAAATACCTACCAAACCTAATGAATCATACATTGCACACCACATTGGGTAGTTGGCTGGTGTGCCGCCATATGGATGCGATGCATTATAATCAACACCAAACGAAGAGTTAGTAGCTACTATAAATGCGCCTTTTGCCCCGTTTGTTTGGTTATATAAATTGCGTTGGTCGCGAGCGTAAGCATAAGCAACAATTGCGTTGGATTCTAAAACAGTATCATTTACTGCATTTCCATAACAGATTGGCATTATTTTTACATTTTGATTAACACCCGTAACACCGCTTATGTTATTACCTCTTGCGCCAACAATACCACTTACGTGAGTTCCGTGAGCTGCGTTATAAATTACATCATTGTTTGTTCCGCCATTCCAGCCATCTACATCATCCAAATATCCGTTTCCATCGTCATCTGTACTGTTTCCAGGTATTTCCTGATAATTTTTCCAGAAGTTTAAATCGTGATGAGTTAAATCAAAACCATCATCAATCACAGCAACTACAATGGTATCGCCTTGTGCTGTTAATCCACCAGTTGTAATATTCCACGCTTGTGGTGCTTTAATATCAGCACCTACAGTACCGCCAGTTTGTGCTGTGTTGTTCATATTCCATTGCTGACTTGAAAATAAACTATCGTTAGGAATGCTCCGCTTTTTGAAAGTATGATTGAATTGCGCAAGTATTACTAAAGGATTTGTTTTAACGGTATTCAACATTTTATAAGCATTAATAAGAGATATATCATAGTGAAATAAGAAGATGTGCATTGAGTTGGAAAGAATACGCTTTTGTTGGAAGTTAGTTTTAACTCCGTTTACAGTTTGCAGTTCAGAAACAAGTTTCGTTGCTTCGTCATTATTATGTACCATCGCAATAATATCACCTGCAATACAATTTGTTTCTTGTGCAGTTATATAAGAAGAGGTACTTATAAGTAGTATGGAAATAAGAAAATATATTGGTTTCATTTTATTTCGATTCTTTATTAAGCGGTGTAAAAATAAATTAAGTAATTTGCAAGACAAATATAAGCATTTATGGCGGACAAGAATTTTACGATATATAAATCATCAGCAGGGTCGGGCAAAACATTTACACTTGTGAAAGAATATCTTGCGCTTGCATTGAATGATGGCGCAAATCCTCCACAAGCATATAAACATATATTAGCGGTAACTTTTACTAACAAAGCTGCTGCCGAAATGAAAGAGCGTATCATTAAAGCGTTGAAAGAATTGTCGGAGGATGATTATTCAAACATTTCTTCCGGCACAAAAACAATGCTTGGTGCGTTGAAAGAGCATACTAAACTGAATGCAACAAAGAAGTTGGACGATAAAACAATCAGACAACGCGCTCAAAATATATTAACTGCCATACTTCACAACTATACTGATTTCGCAATTGGTACCATTGATAAGTTTGTACAAAAAGTAGTTCGCACGTTTGCGTTTGATTTAAAAATACCAATGAGTTTTGAAATTGAAATGGACGATGATAAACTATTGACACAGGCAATAGATTTATTAATCGGACAAATTGGCAACGACGAGAAACTCACCAAAGCATTAGTGGAATATACCGAAAGCAAAACAGATGATGAGAAAAGCTGGCACATTGAAAATGATTTGAAACAATTTGCCAAAAATCTGCTTACTGAAGAAGGCACTGTGTATATAGATAAATTAAGAAGTTTAACGGTTGATGATTTCTTTAAAATAAAAGATACGTTGTCGGCTGAATTAAATAAGTTTGAACTAGTAATTAAGAAAGAAGCGGAGAAAGCTTGTCAATTGATTAAAAGTAATGGATTGACAAATAAAGATTTTTATCAGAGCGATAAAGGGATTGGAGGATATTTTGAAAAGCTGAAGAATGGAAGAATAGATTATATAGCCCCAAATAGCTATGTAAAATTAACTGTTGGTGAAGATAAATGGTATGCAGGAAAATTGTCAGCCGAAACAAAAGCAGGCATTGATGGTATTAGTTCGCAGTTACTCGATTGTTTTAATGCAATACAAATTATTAAAGAGAAAGATTATTCGGAATACGTTTTATTCGGACTTATAAATAAAAACATTTATTCGTTGGCTGTTCTCAATGAAATTGAAAAGTTAATGAATGAATATAAAGCAGAAAATAATGTGCTTCATATTTCGGAATTCAATAAAATGATTGCGAAGATTGTAATGAATGAACCAATACCTTTTATATACGAGCGACTGGGCGAGAAGTATAATAATTATCTGATTGATGAATTTCAAGATACATCGGTATTGCAGTTTCAAAACTTGCTACCATTGATAGATAATTCATTAGCAAATGGAAACTTTACAATGCTTGTAGGTGATGGTAAACAAGCTATCTATCGCTTCAGAGGTGGTGAAGTGGAACAATTTGATATGTTGCCAAAAATATTTAAACACAATGATAATGAACTGGTGCTGGAGCGACAAGATGCGTTAATTCGAAATCATAATCCGCAGGTGCTTGCTAAAAACTACAGGAGTAAAAGGGAAGTGATAGAGTTTAACAATTCGCTTTTCAGAACACTCGGCAATCAGTTGAACGAAAAATATAAAAGTATTTACAACGATTTGGAACAGGACTTTAATGTAGATAACACAGGTGGATTTGTGCAGATAGAATTTATTCAGGAAGTAAAAGAAGATGGGCGAATACAAAACATAGAAAAAACGTTGGAAATAATAAAGCAACTTCTGCAAGATAATTACAAGTTAAAAGATATTGCAATTCTGGTTCGTAAAAATACTGACGGTAGTGATATTGCAAATTATCTTACTGAAAACGGAATCAATGTTATTTCTTCTGAATCTTTATTATTAAGCAATTCGAAGGAGATTAATTTTATTAATTCTTTGTTGAAATATCTTTCCAATACCAATGACGCTATCGTTCATACAGAGATAATAGAATATTTGGTGGCTTCTGATTTGCATCCTCCTCAATTGTTTGATGAAGTTTTAAATCTGAAAAACAAAACAGGATTACTTTCTGTTTTCAAATCAGCGCACATTGATTTTAATACTACACATCTTTCTAAGATGGCTTTGTATGAGCTATGTGAAGAATTGATTCGAGTATTCAAACTTAATTCAAACCCTAACGCATACATTCAATTTTTCCTTGATGAGGTTTTAAATTATTCAATAAAGAAAAATAATAACCTCAATGATTTTCTGGAATATTGGGAAGAAAAACGTATGAAATCATCACTAATAATACCTCAAGGAATGGATGCCGTAAGTATTATGACAATGCACAAAGCTAAAGGGCTTGAGTTTCCTGTTGTTATTATGCCGTTTTCAACTAATGATGTAAGCAAAGGGAAAAAGAATTTATGGATAGATGTAGAAAACGAAAAGCTGTCGAATTTACCTTCTGCACTTGTGCCAACCAATAAAGATTTGGAAGAAACTGATTATAGAGAATTATATGAAGAGGAAGATAATAAATCTCTGCTTGATAGTTTAAACGTATTGTACGTTGGCTTTACAAGGGCAGAAGAGCGGATGTATGTACTTACTGGCAAACCAACACAAAAACCTGAAAACCTTGGAAATGTAAGTGATATGCTTGCTTTTTATTATCTACAGAAAGGGGAGTGGCAGGAAGGAAAAACGATTTATAGTTTTGGAAATGCGATGCCGCACCAATCAATAACAAACAACCAGCAACAATCGGCTAATTATGATTTAAAAACGTTCAACTCCAACCAATGGCGCGAAAACATTAAAATGCGAGCAGCAGCACCAACTATTTGGAATACGGCAGCAACGGAATCAAAAAAGGATTATGGCGTTGTTGTGCATAGCGCATTAGCAAAAGTAAAAACAGAAGAAGATATTGAACCTGCCTTGAATATAATGTGTACAGAAGGATTAATTACAAATGAAGAAAAAGAAATATTAATAAAAACACTTTTTTCCATTGTTAATCTACCTCAACTAAAACAATATTTTGTAAAGGGATTAACAGTAAAAAATGAAGCAGAGATTATTACCATTTCTGGTGAAATGTTTCGCCCCGACAGGGTTATTCTAAAAGATAAAACCGCTGTGATAATAGATTATAAAACTGGAGAAGAAAAACCCAAACATAAAGAACAGATTATTGGCTACGGTGATTTGCTTGCTCAAATGGGGTATTTAGTTACCGAAAAACTTCTTGTTTACATCGAACACGAAAAAGTTTTATTCGTCTAACATCTTCTTTTTACCCTTTTTACCTCAAATTCAAAAAACATACCCCAAAACCCACTTTTAGGTCGATAAAACCAGGATAGGGGGTAAAAAACCTGAAATCGGAACCCGAAAACCAAGTCTCTTCAAAAGGGTATTTACAATCTAAAGA
>CAILDT010000648.1 GCA_903833025.1 uncultured Bacteroidota bacterium
AAAAAAAGATACCGCGTGTGGGCGGGAAACAATGTTGCCGCCCAAATTAGTATGCTTTTTTGTTGTACTTTTGCGGCTCGAAAAACTATACTATGAAAAAAATTGGAGAGTATCGCCGACTTTTAGGGGTAACTAAAACGACGAGTTTAAAGGATTTAAAAACTATTTACCGCGATTTTATGAAGGATTGCCACCCTGATAAATTTACAGACAGTGAGGAGCTAAAGTTGGAGGCGGAGGAAAAAAGTAAGGCGATTATTGAGGCGTATCATTTTTTGGTAAGTGTGGCTCCCGAAACAGCGGCATTGCGTTTGCCTGAATATACTGCCACTATTACTACTTCTATTATTATTGATTTTGAATATGAGGCGTTAAAACTTACGCTGCATTATAAAGATGGGAGCAGTTATGAGTACTTTGATGTACCAAGAGTAATGTACATTAAGCTTATTAATTCAGATTCTCAAGGTAGGTTTGCCCGCCGACATATTTGTAGTGAGTTTTCTTATCGCAATGTTTCTAAATCGGTAGGGGTTTAATTGTTGATGAAGTGGGCATTTTTCATTTCTGACTTTTCGAAGAATATTATTTCTGTTTATTAATCCTCATTATATAAAAATCGTAAGCAGTTAAAATAACTGCGAACGAAAATGCCATCCAATAGCCATAAAGAATGTGGCTGGTTAAGTTTCCTGCTTTCGAAATAAATAATAAAACGGTTGCCAAAACATCGAGCAGGGCAATGGTTTTCCGTGCTTCTTTATCAATAAATTTGATAGTAAAACAAATAAGCAAAAGAAGAAAAGAAATGTAAATGGCAATGTATTCTGTAAGTACAATAAGGTTGATAACACTTGCAATGCCTGTGTAAGTATCTTCTTTAGGCACTAATACAGGGGCAAGAAACGGAACGCGATTCACTATTTTATCAGCAAGTGTTTTATCATCAATTGGAGACTTAGGTATTAGTGGGTTATCACTATTTGAAACAGTGTTATCCACTTTTTCGGCAGCAGCAATAGCCATCGAATCATTTAATTCAGCTTCATTATTACCTTTCGCCGAATCGATAGCAGCCATTATTGAATCAGTTTGTTTCATCAAATCTGTATCTACAAGTGCTTTTTCGGCGTTGGCTTTTGCTTTTGCCACTTCTACTTCGGCAATAGAATCAGTTAATGCTTTTTCTTTTTTTGCTTTTTCTTCGTTTGTCGGACCGCAACCCGTATAAAAGAAAGGAAGAAAGAAACTTAAAAATACAACGATATGTATAGTTTTGGAACACCTGCGGTGGTTAAACATTGTATGTTATTGTTTAATAATTTTAAATACCTGTGTTGAGCTTTCATTTATAACTCTCAACATATAAGCACCTTTCGTGATGTCCGAAAAATCTTTTTGTTCAATGTGTTTTCCTGAAAATATAATTTGTCCGATAGAGTTTATGAGTTCATAGTTTTCATTCCCTTTCGTATTTTGTACTGCTATTTTATCAATAAAAGGATTAGGATAAACAATTAAATTCTGATTTTCGGTTAATGTGCTTATCCCAGTCGTAGTCCAGGAGATATTAACAATGCCGCCCTTTCCTGTACCTGCCACACCACCATTTCCGTTGCCACCGCCACCACCGCCGCCATAGTTTAATCCTGTCCCAGCCGGGTCGGTTATGTTGCAATTGTTATCAGTAAACCCGGCACCTTTCCCGCCATCTCCCGCCAACGCACCACCGCTAGAGCCTGCTGCACCACCAGGAGTTAAACAGTTGCTGCCATTCCATACAATAGTATTGCCTCCGTTTCCTCCGTTTGATACTGAACCAGCAGCACCGCCGCCGCCGCCACCGAAATAGGTCCAGTAACCACCACCACCATTTCCACCTGTTCTGTTTGCAACATTTCCACCTGTACCTGCACCGCCAACTCCACCACCTCCAAGGTTGGGATTAGCCACCGAAGTACCATTGGCGCCATATCCGCCAATGCAAAGTATACCTTGAATAAAACTATTGGTACTTGTGCCACCAGTACCTACAGTAACCATAAGGGTTGATAATGGGGTAACAGGATATATGCCACTTGCATAACCACCACCGCCACCGCCACCACCGCCATTTCCTCCACCTGCACCGCCTTCACCAACTGCTTCCACTATTATGGAAGTAACTCCAGAAGGAACAGTGAATGAACCAGAAGTAGTAAATGCTTGATTTGAAATCTGCGAAAAATTGTAGTTGCTAATCAAAGCAAATAAAAAGAGTGTAATTGTTTTTTTCATTTTGTGTTGGTTTAAATTGGTTTTGTAAAAGTAAACAATATTATGGATTACGAAATCCGTTCGTAAGTAATAAAGTCGTGTGGGTAAATGTTTTTGTCATCTACAATCCCTTTTCTTCGTTCAATTTCTTTCCATTCATTCATATTTAATTCAGGGAAAAAAGCATCACCTTCGAAGGAATGATAGATATGAGTTAAATAAATTTTATCTGTAAGTTTAATTGTTTGCTTGTAAATATCGGCACCGCCGATGATAAATATTTCGGGGTCATTGGTTTGTTGTGCTGTTTTAATTGCTGCTTCAATGGAGCTAACCACAATGGTTCCGGGTGCGCTATAGTTTTGCTGATGAGTAACAACAATATTTGTTCGGTTGGAGAAAGGGCGAAATTTTTCAGGGATGGATTCATAGTTTTTTCGTCCCATAATAACACAATGTCCTTGGGTGGTATCTTTAAAAAACTTCATATCAACTGGCAAACGCCATATCAGTTTATTATCTTTTCCGATAACATTGTTTTCTGAAACAGCTACAATTATTGAAATCATATTAATAAAATTATACTGCTACGTCGGCTTTAATATGTGGATGCGGGTCGTATCCTTCTAAGGTAAAATCTTCGAACTTAAATCCGAAAATATCTTTTACGTCAGGATTTATTTTTAAAGTTGGTAGCTTACGGAGTTCTCGTGTAAGCTGTAAATTGGCTTGTTCGAAATGATTGGAATAGATATGAGCATCGCCAAGGGTGTGAATAAATTCTCCAGGTTTTAGATTACAAACTTGTGCAATCATTAATGTTAAAATAGCATAAGAAGCAATATTAAAAGGAACACCAAGAAATATATCGGCACTACGCTGATATAACTGACAACTTAATTTGCCGTCAGCCACATAAAACTGAAAGAATGCGTGGCAGGGAGGGAGTTTCATTTTGTCTATCTCACCTACGTTCCAAGCACTTACAATCATTCGGCGGCTGTCGGGGTTGTTTTTTATTTGATTCACCACATTTGTAATTTGGTCAATTGTTCTGCC
>CAILDT010000649.1 GCA_903833025.1 uncultured Bacteroidota bacterium
TAGATGAATATTTAAATAAAATTAGCGTGTGAGGATTCATTTATTGCGTTTTAGGCAATACGGAATTTCCGTATTTATTAATTATTTTGCTTTTAAAAGCACTGTTAATGCAGTAATGTTGTTTTTAGGTGGAAAAAGGTATTGATAATGTGGATTATTTTGATGAGGTTTGTGGAAAATAAGATTAAAAAACGTTGATAAAAGAAATGAGGGGAAAAGGTTTTAGATGGTGTTTTAGAGTATTGCTAAATAAAATGTAGTAGGACACTACAAAATAATTGCCATCCCGTAACAAATTCGGGACAGGCAGAGCGGAAAAGACGCTCGCGACTGCGGGGCAAATTAAAATTTAAAAAAGATGAAAACAAATAATATTTATCTTTCAGGAAAAAGTATTTACGCAATGCGTTTTTTAATATCTCAATTGATTATAAGGAAATTAAGTTTAGCTTTGTTGCGTGAATATATATGTTATCGGATATTTTGAGAACGCTCCGAACGAACAACGTTAGCATAACACGCCTCGCAATAAATGGTGTGAAGTTCGGAATAAATAATTTGGTTTGTAGGGACATATAAGTAGAAAATAGTTATCACGCAATAGTAGAAAACAGAAATACTTTGAAGAAACTTTTTACAATATTACTTTTACTGACTTTTGCACAAGCAAAATCTCAAGCACCCAACTGGCTTTGGGGAAGAACTGCACCATCAACAGGTTGGGGAGAAGGTTGGAGCGTTGCAACTGACGCATCAAATAATGTTTTTTTTACAGGTGATTATGAGTATTCAATTTCTTTTGGCTCTACTAATTTTACTTCTCCAAGTTATACAGTTTTTCTAGCTAAATACGATTCTTCTGGAAATGTACTTTGGGCAAAAAGTCCAGGAGGTTTAGGAGGTGCTTTTTGTGGAGCGGTTGCAACTGATAACTTTGGAAATAGCTTTGTAACGGGACGCGCTCAATATTATCCAGTTTATTTTGATACGGATAGCATTAATCTAACAGGCGGAAGGGATATTTTCATCACTAAATATGATTCGGGCGGAAATGAATTATGGGTAAGAGGTTTTGATGGTACAGGAACTCCTTCAAGTAATGCTATAACTACAGATTCTAATGGAAACAGTTATATAACAGGATACTTTATGTCGCCTTCTATCAATTTTGGAACTTATACTTTAACAGGTTCAAGTACTACAAATATTAATATGTTTCTTGTTAAGCTTGACCCGTTAGGTAATGTACTTTTTGCAAAAACAGTTTCTTGCACAGGTGCATCAGGTGGGAATGGTGTTTGTACTGACAATAGCGGTAATGTTTATGCAACTGGATATTTTGGAAATTCAATAGCACACTTTGGTTCAGATAGTTTAATTAACTCTCATACTGTTAATTTCTTTATAGTTAAATATGATAACAATGGAAACGAAATTTGGGTTAAAGGAACAAATGGAATTGGAATAGCTGAAGGAATTAGTATCGCTTCCGACTCGTATGGTAATACGTTTACGACAGGATATTTTGATTCGTTAAGCATTAACTTTGATTTAGTCCATCTTACTAATACTACAAGAGGAAATTTCTTTATTGTTAAATATGATTCATTAGGAAATGCAAAATGGGCACAAACCACAAGTGGTTCAAACACGAGCCAAAGTTGGACTGTTGATGCTGACCCAAGTGGAAATTCATATGTATCAGGACATATTTATAATAATTTACTCCCTGTTACTTTTGATACAATTACATTACCTCCTCCTTTAGTTCCTATTGATATAATGTTTCTTGTAAAATATAATCCTTGTGGAAGAGTAGTTTTTGCCGAACTATTACCAAGTGGAGGAGATGACAATAATAGTGTATCTGTAAGTCCATCAGGTAGTATTTATATTGGAGGAGATTTTGACCAAAGTTCTTACGTTTTTGGAAATGATACAGTAATTGATGCACTTGGTTCAGAAACAGTTTTCATTGCTAAATCAAGTAATAAAGCATCTCCACCCTGCAATATTGAAGGTTTGAATGAAGTTGATGTAAAAGAAAATACTTTAATTTACCCCAACCCTGTTACAGACAAACTAAATGTTCAAGTAAACAATAACGAACCGACAGAAATAATTCTTTACGACCTTTCATCAAGAAAACTATTACAACAAATCTTTACAAACACAACAACAATAAACACCGAACAACTTGCAAAAGGAATGTATCTTTACACTGTGCGAAACAGAAACGGAATTATTAAGAACGGAAAAGTAATTAAACAATAACCCTTGAAACACGCGACACGAAAGA
>CAILDT010000650.1 GCA_903833025.1 uncultured Bacteroidota bacterium
GTTTACAGAAAACAGGATTTGAATTAACGGATGATGTAAAGTGGCGAATTTTGAAACTGATGAAAGAAGAAAATGGTTTTCTTTCTTTAACTGATAACTCTACACCAGAAGAAATAAAAGCAAAACTTCAAATAAGTAAAAAAGCATTCAAAAAAGCTATTGGTGCACTTTATCGTGAACGACTTGTTAAGTTAACAAGTAAAGGTGTAGAATTGGTCTAAGAATTTCTCTATTGCAGTTCTATCTTTTTATTGATTACTCCTTTGTCTGATTTTATTTCAAGAAAATAAAATCCAGTTAACAAATCGCCTCTATTAATTGTAATATTCTTCATTGTGTTTTGAAAAACGGAGTGGTAAACTTCTTTTCCTAAAATATCAATTATTCTAACGGAAACATTTTTCTGTTCATCAGTAAATAAAATTGTTGTTTGCAATGTAAATGGATTTGGAGAAATAATAACGGATGATTCGTTTAAATAATAATTATTTATTCCAGTACAAGTTTTAACAAAAATAGTTGCAGAAGCACTATCTGAACAACTATTAATATCAGTATAAGTATAAGTAATGGTATGCGTACCATTGCCAGCAGTTATTGTATTAAAAGTAGTACCATTTACTCCAACTCCTGTATAAATCCCTCCTGAAGGTGTGCCTCCTGATAAAGGTACTGCTCCAACACTTGCGCAAACAGTATCTATTGATGGTGGTATAGTTAAGGTAACTGTTGGGGGAACGCAACCATTAACAACATTCAAATTAAAATCTTTTGATTCGGCTTGCCCTGTTGTAAGGCAAGGATTATTTGCATTCATAACATTATACTGAACTCTTACGCGCATTCTATGAACACCTAATGAAACAGTTGCCGGAATAGTAACCGAAACAGTAGCAGTCGTTCCGCCTGATGCAGTAAGTAACATATTAGGTCCAATGTTTTCTACAAAAGGCGTTGTATTATTTAGTGTATCATTATTATTCCAATCTACCCAAACATTAAAATATGTTTTCCACATATTTCCTGGTTTAGATATGGATAACGTATAAGTATTTCCTCTCACCACATCCCCTTGATAAGCTGTATTTAAATAATAGGGAGCATTGGAAATACAAGTTCCGCCTGAATATGCAAATGTAGAACCTGTTCCGGTAAATGAAACATCTGTAATCCAAAAATCATTATTAATAGCACAGGCAGAAAAATTTGCACTTGGCTGACAGTACGTTTGCGAATAAGCAGTGCAGCTTAATATGGAAATCACAAGGAGAGTAAATAGTTTTTTCATCTTATTTTTATTTAGTGGTTGGTTAATTATTATTATGCGAATGTATGAATAAAAAATTTAATGCTATTTAATTATATGGGCGTGCTTGTTTTATAATTATTTTTCTTGTTACTGCATCCAGTTTAAATTCAACATCCATAGAAAAATTGTCGTACGAATATTTTAATCTTGCTGGTGCTATTTTATAATAATGCCATTTTATTGCGGTAAGATAGGAAGTAAGCGTTTCAATTTCTTTTTCTGTTAACACATTTCCAATCGGTTTTAAGTTGGATCGAGTAACATAATCAATACTTATATTATCACTTCCACTAATATGTCGCGTGCCAATAATCATCTGGTCGCAATTTATACTATCAGGCGGAAACACCACACTTACCTCACCTTTTTGAACATTGATAGTATAAGCAGGATAATCATCGCGATAAATATGGCTTGTTACCGCAACACCATTTGCTGATTCTTTTCCGAAAGCTTTATGAACCAAAATACCCATCGCTACTGTTTGATGGTCTATCTTGAAATATTCTCTTTCCTGAAACGCCCTTGTATTCCATATACTCGCCCATACTTGTTTAATTGCTTTCTCAATTGTTTTTGTAGTATCATCTATAATTCCGGTTTTAGAATCGTATAACCCAGCACCATTAAAGTTTTCTATGTCCTCTGAATTAGTGGAGGAACGAAAGCGAAATGCTTTGTACTTTGTTTTTCTGATTCGTGCTTCCACCATTCTTATTAAGGAGGTATCAATAGGAGTTTCTTTTATCATCTTTCTAATCTCCTTTAGTTTCGCATCAAGCAGTGTGTAATTATTTTTGATACTATCACTGTTAAGTATTTGATTAATACTATCAGTAATATTACGCTTCTTAATATGTGCTACATAATAATAAAATGGTATTGCAAAAGCTGCTTCTGGCACTGGCAATGGTTTATTTCCTACCGTTATTTTTGATAACTCTCCCATATTAGCTGCTTTTCCGCCTACTATGTCCACTGCCTTTTTACTTAAATCTTTCATATTAACTAAACCGGTTACTGTAGTATTAAGTTTTAATTTAATAGGTGCAGCACCTTTGCTTTTTATTGTCCAAAACTTTTGAGCATCCTTTAATAGTGCAGGTTTCAAAATATAATTGTCTTCTTTCACAACATAATGAACCAGCTTACCTTCCAAACTATCTATTATTGTATTGTTCCAAACTCCTTTGCTCGAAGCATTTGGAGTTTTTCTGTTGTGGCTCAAAACATTTATATGACTTAGTGGCGTTTGAAACTGGTCGGTAAGTATGCCTGCAATCAACGGAATATCCTGCGGAACATTTTTTACAATAAGTATATCGTGCTCACCAATTGTTTTTTTCTCCACATTGTAATTATTTATTTTATGTACATAACCATACGTTTCTTCTTTATTAAGTGCCTGATATTTTTGAAACTTATAAACGTCTTCAGGATATATCAAAGGAACTTTTCCTTTCAGGTCGGCTACTTTATTCATCATCTCTTCCGAGTTTATCATCAAACAAAGTTTATCACCGAAGTACGAAGTGCTTTTTAACTTCTCATAAAATTGCAAAACTCTTTCTGTTGGAATTTTATCATCAGCAAAAAACTCGAAGATGTATTTATTACTTGAAGTATAATAATTAAGATTTGCCAACAGAAACTCTCTCTTATCTGTTTCGCCATACTGGTCGTAATTAAAGTATTCTAATGATTGGGAATAGCCAAGTTGTGCAGTACAGAAATCGTAATGGAAGCGGTACATCTTTGAGTTGGTGTAATACACTTGTTTGTCTTGCAACGAGTAAATAATTTTTACACATTGCACCTGACCATATTTGCTGGATAGTGGAGGACCTTCCAGAAAATTAAATTGTTTATAACACTTTAGGGAATTAAGGTAATATACAACACTGTTTTTCTTTATATCGCATTCCTGGGCTTGTGCTTTTATTATTTGTTGTTGCAAACAAAGCAACAGCAAAAATAAAATAAACTTAGGGAATAATTTGCTGTTATTATACAACGTGTTTTTGGGTAATAATTAATTGTAGCACGAAAGTAAGAATAAATAACAACATCTAATTTTAGAAGAATAAAAAAAGTCCTGCTACAAATTCTTGCAGCAGGACTTTAACTTAAAATTAAAATTTATTTACTGCTTTATTACTCTTTGAGTGAAAAGTAAATTGCCATCGTTATCACGTAATCTTACAAAATACATTCCTGTTTCAAACTCTTCAATGTTTGTTTTTAATGAAGAATCTCCACTTACTATTGTATGTTTTTGCTCAACTACTTTGTTGCCAAGTACATCATAAACTTCTATAACAATATCTTTATCTACATCTGAAGTTACATCAATCATAAATTCATTAGTTGTAGGATTAGGATAAATGCCAGAGAACATACCGTTATTCTCCATTCCTATTGGGCGTAAAGCCGAACCAGAAATAGGAACTGTTTTTGGTGCACTGGTATTTGTTGTTCTGGCAACACAGCTATATTGCGCTCTAACACTTACACTTCCGTGCCCTGTATAAATACCCGACGTTCCAGTAAACACTACTGTAATTTGAGCGCTGGTAGTGGTATCAGCTGTTACAAGCTGCCCAACAGAGTTTAATATTTTTATGGCTCCCCCTGAAACTGTTGCTACTGACCAAATATAATCAAGTGCGCCGGTAATCGGAGTAATGCTATAAGTAGTACTCGACAAACCAGTTACGTTAGATGAAGTAACTCCCCCTACTGTAGTAACAGTTGGTCCTGAAGGGAAACCAGGTGCTTGCACTTGTGATATTACGAGATTGCTTGCAGTACTTGTTCCGCATTGTGAAGTGGCAGTAACTGTTATAGCACCGGAAGCAGCATTTTGGAATAATGTTCCAAATTGGACACAAATACTGCTTGTTCCTTGTCCACCGCCTGTTGGTATTGTTACTCCATTTGGTGTAGTCCAAGTATAAGTCATACCTGCTAAGGGCGTTACAGAATAACAAGCAGTAGTTAAACCACAAAGAATAGTTGGTCCTGTAATAACACCTGGAGCAGCCGGTGTAGAAGATAAGTTCATACTTCTGAATGAACCTTGTCCGCATACATTGGTTGCTGCCACAGCTATTGTTCCTCCCGTTGTTCCATTTAAAATAACAGTAACTGTTGAACCTGTAGAAGAACCAGATATAGAACCTGCTCCTGTAATCGTCCATTGGTAACCTGTTGCTCCGCTAACTAACGGAGTAGTATAAGTTGCAGTAGTTAATCCGCAAACTGCTGTTGGTCCTGAAATAGAAACAGGAGTTCCCGGCACATTACCATAAACAGCTAAGTTTGTAGCTGGTACATTTCCGCAAGCATTAACAGCAGATACTTTTACTAAACCATAAATAAACGAAGTGCTAACGCTAACAGTTATTGATGTTGTTCCTGTTCCGCTTATAATTGTCATCCCTGCTGGCAATGTCCAAGCATAAGATGTGGCACCAAATACTGCTGCTATAGAATAAGTAGCGGTTGATTGTCCGCAGATAGAAGTAGGACCAGTGATAGCACCCGGTTGTGCAGGTTTTTTAGTTACTGCCATTGAAGTAGTAGTACTGTTTCCGCAATTGTTAGATGCTGTACACGTAACATTTCCTATTACCGTTCCTGCACTTATTGTTACGTTTATCGCTGTTGTTCCTTGTCCCGAATTAATTGTCATTCCTGTTACTCCAGTTGGCACTGTCCAAGTATAAGTAGTTGCTTCTGGCACTATTGCGCAAGAGTAAGTAGTGTTAGTTATTAAACAAACTACTGACGGACCAGAAATAACTGGTGCTGCCGGAGCGGCTCCTACTGTTACATCTACCACAAATGGAGCACCAACGCATCCCGCAGGAGATGTTGGAGTTACTGTATATTCAACAACACCGTGAATACTTCCTAAATTGGTTAATACATCAGCAATAGTAGTTCCACAGTTGCTTGTGCAACTTCCGTTTCCTATTACCGAGCCTACAGTAACTGCGGATGTCCAAGCGAATGTGCTACCTGATATTGTTGAATTTAAAATAACATTACTTGGATCACCGTTACATATTACAATGTTAGCTGCCGAACCCACAGGACTAGCATTAACAGTTACTATTTGTGTTGCAGTTGCTGTGTTACCGCTATTGTCGGTTACTGTCCACGTTACAGTGGTTGTTCCTGTTGGATATGTAGAAGGTGCATTATTAGTAACTGATAATACTCCGCAATTGTCAGCAGTAGTAGGCGTTCCTAAATTAACTGTGCTGCCACTACATACGGTAACAGCTGCCGGTGCAGTTATAGTTGGGTTAACGTTATCAGTAACAATTACTAATTGTGTTGCTGTTGTGGTGTTTCCTGCGGCATCTGTAACTGTCCAAGTTACAGTTGTATTGCCTAACGGGAATGTTGTTGGGGCGTTGTTGGAAGTAGAAGCTACAGTACAATTATCAGCAGTAGTTGGATTTCCTAAGTTAACGCCTGTCGCAAAACATCCGGCGTTAGTAGTTGCATTAATAGTTGCCGGTGGTATTATAGTTGGGTTAACATTATCAGCAACAGTTACTATTTGAGTTGCTGTTGCTGTGTTTCCGCCTCCGTCCGTTACTGTCCAAATAACTGTTGTATTTCCTAAAGGGAATACAGTTGGTGCGTTGTTAGTAACACTTGCTACCGAACAATTATCAGCAGTAATTGGAGTTCCTAAGTTAACACCTGTTGCAGTACATCCGCTGTTAGTAGTTGTGTTTACTGCTGCTGGTGCAGTTATAGTTGGGTTAACGTTATCAGTAACCACTACTAATTGGGTTGCTGTTGTGGTGTTTCCTGCTGCATCAGTAACTGTCCAGATAACTGTTGTGTTTCCTAAAGGAAATGCAGTTGGTGCGTTATTACTAACACTTGCTACCGAACAATTATCAGCAGTAATTGGAGTTCCTAAGTTAACGCCTGTTGCAGTACATCCAGTATTGGTAGTTGCTGTAACAGTAGAAAGTCCTGAAATAGTTGGCGGTTGGGTATCACTAACAGTAACAATAAATGTAGATGATGCTGTATTGCCTGCTGCATCAGTAGCTACGCAAGTTACTGTTGTTGATCCTGATGCAAAAGTACTACCCGATGCAGGCGTACAAACTACCGAACTTACCGAACAATTGTCTGTTGCTGTTGGCGAAGCAAATGTTACTACTGCACTACAAACCCCAGCATCATTACTTACGGTGATGTTTGAATTAGTTGCGATAGTAGGGTTTTGGTTATCTGTAACAATTACTGTTTGTGTGCAAGTTGCTGTGTTTCCGCCTCCGTCAGTAGCTGTCCAAGTAATAATATTACTACCTAATGAATACGGACCTGCTGGGCTGTGCGATACTGTTGTACTTGTTCCTGTTACTGATGGCGAACCTATAGATGCGCTACTAGTGCACATTCCAGCATCACTGTTTAAGTTTGCAGTTGCAGGGCAAGTAATGGTTGGTAATGCTTTTACGGTTACATCTATCACTACATCTGCTCCCGGACAACCATTTTGCGTAGCAGAACTTATGGTGTATTGTACCACCGCATCCACAGTGCCTGTATTTATAAGTACGTCTGTTATTGTGTTTCCGCAACCACCTGGGCAATCGGCGCTGCCTGTTGCAGAACCGCTTATTACCACTTGCGACCAAGTAATATCAGTGTTTGATACTGTTGATGTTATTGCTACGTTTGCCGCTGCTCCACTATATATAGTAGTGTTTGATGCTGAAACTACTGGAGTTGCTCCCACTGTGGCTATGTAAGTAAATGCACTGCCAACACACGATGCAGCTGTTGGTACAATTGAATATGTTACAGTACCATCCGTAGTGCCTGAATTAGATAACGATTGTGCAATACCGTTTCCGCAGGTTGCAGAACAATCTGAATTGCCTGTAACTCCCGCTGATGCAGCGGATGTCCAAGTATAAGTTGATGCCCCTGTTGATGAACTAAATGTAACTGTTGTAACATCCCCCGAACAAATTGTTTCATCACCCGATGAAGCACCAATTGGTGTTGGTTTCACTGTTACATCAACAATAAACGGCGTGCCTACACAGCCACTTGGCGATGTTGGCGTTACTGTATATCTATATACTCCATTTATAGAGTTGCCTGCATTAGTAAGTGTTTGTTGTATGGAAGTACCGCTTCCTGAACTTCCACCATTAACAGTTGCTCCGCTTTGTTGTGCGCCAGTCCAGGTAAATGATGAACCCGATACGGAAGCTGATAATGCAATGTTAGTTTGTGTGCCGCTACAGATAGGTACGTTGTTAGATGCGCTACCTGTTGGTGAAACATTAACTGTAACAGTTACTCCTATGCTTGGACCTGCCAATGTTGCAGAACAAGGTGCAGACGTACCTTCTGCTCTTAAATAAAATGTTGTAGTGCTTGATGGAGATACTGTTAAACTTGCGTTAGCAGAACTTAATTGTGCACCTACTGTAACAGTATAACCTGCATCGGAATACCATTGCCAATATGCACCTGTACCAAGGCTACCGCCTGTTTGCGATAAAGTAGCTGTACCCGAAACACAATAAGAAGTTGCTCCGTTTAATGTTGTTGGTGCTACCGAAGGAGTGTTTACAGTAATGGTAACTCCTGTTGAAGGACCTGCTGTTATTGCGCCACAAGGTCCTGAATTCCCTTCTGCTCTTAAATAATAAGTAGTAGTAACAGTAGGCGAAACGGTGATACTTGCATTAGCAGTGGATAATTGACCGCCAACGGGAACAGTATAATTAGCATCCTGATACCATTGCCAATACGCATTAGTACCTAAGCTACCGCCTGTTTGTGTTAGCGTTGCAGTGCCGCTTGTGCATAGTGAAGTAGCGCCAACTAACGCTGTTGGAGCAACGGAGCATTGAACAACTGCAACCATATAATCTTCCGTTTCTCCACTTACTGAATTATCAGAACAAGAATTCATACCAGTAGTAACATTTCCTGAACGTATTCTCATTAAATGTGTTCCAGGATTAGCGGTAGGTGAAATAGTAACATTACCTGTAGAAACATTGGTTCCTGTATTTATACTTCCTCCGTCAAACACTAATTCACCTGCGTCTTCAAAGCTTCCATTATCATTATAATCAATCCAAGCTCTGAAATACTGACTGTAATTACCAGCGTTAGTTGGAGTTGAAATAGAAATGGAGTAAGTTTGATTTTGAGCCACAGCAGCTGTTAAACCTTGGAAATAGCTATAGTATGGATTTATGTAAGGTATTGGATTAAAACATCCCGACGTATTATTAATACCTGCAAAGGTGAAATTATTAATATAAAGACCAAGCGAACAACCATTGCTTCCTGTTGTTGGAGTGGTGCATACACAAGGTGTAGTAGAAGTAACGAGCACTGGAGTAGAAGTGCCAGAGTTGCCACTACACGTTACAATACATCTATAATAACTTGTAACAGTTTGTGTTGTATTTTGTGTTGCACTTGTGCCCAAGTTAGTAGGGCTGGAAAAAGCAATGGTTGGTGATGATTGCCATTGATAAGTAACGCCTGTACCCGATGTAGCATTCTGCAAACTAAGGTTAATAGTGGTTGTAGAACAAGCCAATGCTGCTGACGCAATTGTGGCACCCGGCGAAGGTGTTCCTGAACAAGCAGGTGCAATAGCTACTATAACATTATAGTCTTCTACTTCACCAATATATCCATCATCAGAGCAGGAATTAGCATTTATATTACTTGAAAGTGGATTAGTTGACCGAACACGAAGTCTGTGAGTACCTAACGGTGCATTTGCAGGAATCGAAATATTTCCGCTTGTAGAGTTAGTTGCTGTACTAATAAAACCAGATGTATAAACCATTTCTCCTGCATCATCAAAACTTCCATTATTATTAAAATCAATATAAACTTTAAATAACTGAAAAGCTGCTCCGCTTGCTGTTGCAGATACAGATACAGGGAACGTGCCTGATTGAGTAACATTAGCCGTTATTGCGCTGAAATAAGTATAGTAAGGTGATGTGGCGGCATTGCATCCAGTAGTATTATTGATACCTGCAAATGTTACATTACCTATATAATCACCAGATGTTGTACCTGCACATCCATTGCTAACTGCTAAACTGTAAACAGGGTTCGTACAAAAGCAAGGACCAGAATTTGTAGTAAACGTATTAGTAGCGCAACCTGCTGCTGCTCCGCCGAAAGCATTTTTTGCTATTACATACCAGCCATATGTTGTATTAGCACTTAATGCTGGTACTCCCGACCAACTGTTGGTTGCTACTGTAGCATTGGGTGTGCCCGGTAAGGAACCATTCACGCCAAAATAAACATCATAAGAAGTAGCGTTGGAAACAGCTGCCCAACTTAATGAAGTAAGTGTACCCGAACCAACATAACAAATTCCACTGGCATTATTTGCAGGCACTGGAGTAATGGCGCATGCTAAATTAGTTGATTGGGAATTTGTATAATTAGGAGTAAGGTAACATTGTGAAGAGGATGTGTATTCATAAAAGCTAAAAAAATAATTGACTCCTGCCGTAAGCCCTGTAATAGTAGTTGAGGTACCTGTTCCGTTATACACCACAAATCCACCGCCTAATGCTGTGCCACTTCCGTAAATAGTGTTTGGGGTGTATGTTGGTCCTGTGGTTGGGTCAGCACTTATAGCACTTGCTGCCCGAGCTACTATTAATACATCGTCCCCGTTTCCTCTTGTCCAATTTATTGTCATCGAGGTTAAACCAACAGAGGAGGCGGTAAATCCACTTGATTGTGTTGTTGGTGGACTACATAATGTAAATGAGTTTTGAGTTCCATATACAGTACCTGCACTATTAGTAGCAAAAGCAACATAATAATAAGTACCTGCCGCTAACCCTGTTAGGTTATTAGAAAAAGCTCCTATACCTCCTACTAAATTATTGCCGACAACAAGTGTTCCTGTTGTAGCTGGGTTGAAACCATTAGTATTGCTGTATTTAAATCCATAACCTGTTATTGCCGATGCACACCCTACTGTATTAATAGTACCAGAAATAGTAGCAGATGTAGGTGTTACGTTGCTTGCACTGCCAGTAGTTACGGTAGGGAAATTGTTATTAATTGTAATTGCTGTTGGTGTTGGTTCTCCTGTTATTCCAGAAGGATTGGAAGGGTTAACTCTTATTAAATAGCCACTGCCTGTTACTGTACCTGACGGAATAGTAACTGACATAGTTTGCGAACCTGATGTTGTTGAAGTTACTGTTCCAATTGTTATAGGCGAAGAAAAACTGCCTGCTGCATTACTTAATTGTGCTGTAAATACGTTACCTGCATTCCAACTTCCAGCAGCAAAAAAAGTAAGTGTTTGTGTTGTTCCTGCGCATACTGTTGAACTAAGAGCAGTATTTGTAACCGCATTTCCAAATATCTGAATATAGTAAGTAGCGTAAGGGGGTTGAGTTGAACCATAATTATATGGTCCTGTAATACCACCACCTGCTGTCCATTGCCAAATTTTATTTCCATCATTAAATGAAGAAGTGGGTGTAGTTCCCGAAGTTGCCGGAGTACATAAATAAGGACCACCGTTGGCATTATTACACGATTCTCCAAAGGCAAATGTACTGTAACCACTATATGCTGTTGTATTTAAAGGAACACTAAAAAGTGTTGCTGTACCCGTTCCTCCTGTTACAATATTTGCTCCTATACCTGTTAAAGTAGATGTTGCAAACCCTGTTGGAGTATTGGGAGTACCAGTACCATCCATTGATGCATAATAGAAAGTGAAAATTTTTGTGCCTGTAGTTGACCTGTAACATACAATACTGTATTTATTTACATATAATGTAGTGGCACCGCCTAATGAACTATTCGCTATTGGGATGTCATCTAATTGGGCAGTATTTGCGGCACCAATTGTAGTGCTGTAAAGAGAGCCCGATGAGTTACCATAAATAGCAGTTTGCGCTTTTAAATTATAGCACGTTAAACACACTATAATAAGCGTCATCAAAAACTTTGCACAATGAGCAAAGAAAGAAACTGTTTTTTTGTTTGTAATTGTTTTCATTTGTTTTGGGTTTTGGGTTAGTTATTTAATTAAATGTTCGATTTATTAAAACTACTATTTGTGTTATTTTTTTAACACCCTGCAAATTAAAACTATTTAATTGATATAATCAATAGGTGTTGTTAATTTTATTTTTTAGAAGATTAATGGTTGGTTAGTTTCAAAATAAAAAGTTTAAAGTTACGATGCGCAACTTTGAACTTTTATCTACGCATAAAACACTTTCGATACCACCCAGCCAGTAGTGCCGTGTTTAGTAGTTGTTATCCGTTTTCTGAAAATATATTTAACCCTTTTCTGTAAATTTTTTGCAACCGTTTTTGCTTTTGTGGTATTAGGAAGAGGCATCCACGTTTCGCCACCATCAATGCTTTGCTCCCACTCATAGGACGCTCTCGTTCGTTTGCCATTTATTTTATATTCAATGCAACGAAGTATTGCTTCATTAATTCCATCGCCTGATTCAACAGTAAAATCCTGTTTATTTTTCTTGCCTATTTTAACAATGTACATCATTGCAAATGCAATTATTTCAGCAGCAAGGCGTGGATTTTTTCTTACCTTATAATTTACATAGTCCAGCAGGGCAGCGTGCGTGTCTTTCAAATCGTTCTTTTTTGTATTCTTTTCTCCAGCCATACCTTTCACTCTTTTCGCTTTTTTTAATGCACTGTCGAACGCTTTTATCTGTTTTTCCCAATCTTCAAGATATTGAAACGGAGGTGTGAAATATCCATTTCGATTTTCTATCTGTGCAGCATACATCGTTCGCGACCTTGCCAGAAAGTCCAAATCCCGTTTCGGCATCTTTAGCTTTGCTTTTATCTTGCGTACACTGCTTCCTATCATTATAATGTATTTGCAGGCAAGCGTTACACGTTCTTTAATGGTTGCTGGCACTTTGGTTTTGTTTGTCATCGGTTTGTTTGTTATTGTTAAATGGTTACTTCTCTTTGTTGCTAGTTCTGTTTTCTCTGATAACGCACCGCTTCTCTTCTTTACCAGTGCAGTTCTGGTCGTCTTGTGTCACAAAACGCTTGGTATCGGTTTGTTGTTGGTTCATTTGTGTCACATTTCGACTGGTACAGAGTCATTGTCGGTTCAAATGTGTCACAAATGGCTGGGTAATTATCCATTGCTAAACCATTTGTGTCGCATTTGGCTTGGCGATGGAACATTTCTACTCGTTTTGTGACACATTTGGACTGGTACAGTAGCATTATCAGCTGTTTTGTGACACAAAACGACTGAATCTATACTTATAAAGGACAGCACCCAATTTCCGACCAACAAAACTTGTTTCATAATCTATTCATTAAGTGTTATAAGCACTGCTAACAGGCACGCTTTGCAAAACTCCGGAGTAGCAATTGTTGTATAACGACTATACTGAAGGGAAATATAATGCCAACGAAAGTAGATTTAGTTTTCGGATAAAAGGTTTTATTATTGTTACATCTTATGAACAATTATTTTTATTCTTCTTTATTTTTTACTCCTTATATATAAGATGTATATTTGTTGAACAATGAGTAACAAATATTCACAACAGCAGCAAGCCGCGCAAAATTTAAGAAAGGCGCAAAAAGAAATTGAGAACAAGCAAAAAGCGTGTACCAACAAAACTGCTTATCCTACACATGAGCTTGCAATTCAAAAGGGGCAAAGTGCCTACAAATGTGAATATTGCGGCTTTTGGCATCGCACATCAAAGGTTTCTAAATTTGTAAGAAATATAGTTGCCAGAAAACCGTTAGGTCCCAAGAAAAAAAAGAAAAGGAAAGGGTCGGCTCGCACTAAAACGATGAAGTTAAATGGAAAACGTGTGCCTGTAAAAAGAAAACACTAATAAAAACTATTATCTTTACCGCAAATATAAAAGATGAAAAAACTATTCTACTCCATTACCATTATTTCGTTAGCACTGCTAACTGCCTGCGGAAGCGGGAAGCAACAAGCATCAGACAAAAAAATATTTACTGCAGATGAAATAAAATCACAAAGTGCATTAGCCAATAAATTTTTCGACAGTGTGTTTGATGCTGATGTATCGCGCGACCCGATGCGCCAATCATATCTCGGAATAAAAAAAGATTATGATAAATGGACCGATATAAGTGATGAGCACGCACAAAAAGAATTGGAATTTGTGAAAGCAGATTTAGATTTGCTTCACAAAAACTTTCAGATGGACGCGCTTAATGATGTAACAAAAATATCGTATCGTCTGTTAGAAAAGCAATGCGTACAAACGATTGATAACTTCAAATGGAGATTTCACAACTATCCTGTTAATCAAATGGACGGACCACATTCTGCCATTCCGGCGTTTTTAATTAATATACATACTGTAGCAAATAAAAAAGAAGCAGAAGATTATATCGCTCGCCTTTCGGGTATCAATGCCCTGTTCGACCAGTTGCTTGTGAATTTAAAAATACGTGAAGCGAAAAATATTATTCCTCCTAAGTTTGTTTTTCCTTATGTGTTAAGCGATTGTAAAAATATTATTGCAGGCGAGCCATTCGAAAAAGGAAAACCAGCAAACGCTTTGTTAGAAGATATTACAAAGAAAGTGAATGATTTGAAAGAGGTAGATGATAAAACAAAAAAGGAGTTGATTGAGAAAGCAAAACAAGCAATGTTAACTTCCGTAAAACCTGCTTACGAAAAACTAATGGCGTATTGGAATGAGTTGGAGAAAAAAGCAACTACTGATGATGGTGCTTGGAAAATGCCTGATGGCGATGCTTTTTACGATGCCGCATTAAAACAAACTACTACTACCAATATGACTGCCGATGAAATTCACGAATTAGGATTGAAAGAAGTAGCGCGAATACACGAAGAGATGAAGGCAATAATGAAGAAAGTAAATTTCAAGAAAGATAACTTAAATGATTTCTTCGATTTTATGCTTACTGATAAACAGTTTTATTATGCAAATACTGCCGAAGGGAAAGAAGCGTATCGTGTAAAAGCAGTAAAAATTATTGATGATATGAAACAGCAATTGCCAAAGTTATTTAACACATTACCAAAAGCAACTATTGAAGTAAAAGCAGTAGAAGCATTTCGTGAAAAGTCGGCCGGTGGTGCGTTTTATGAAGAACCAGCATTGGATGGTTCGCGCCCAGGTCGTTATTACATTAACTTGTATGATATGACAAATCAGGCAACCTACCAGATGGAAGCATTAGCTTATCACGAAGGAATACCTGGGCATCATATGCAAATAGCGATAGCGCAGGAATTAACAGATATGCCTAAGTTTCGGAAAAATGGGGGGAACACAGCGTATGTAGAAGGTTGGGCATTGTACTCGGAACGTGTGCCAAAAGAAATTGGTTTCTATCAAGACCCTTATTCCGACTTTGGAAGATTAGCAATGGAACTTTTCCGTGCTGCGCGATTGGTTGTAGATACAGGTATTCACCGTAAAAAGTGGACAAGGGAAATGGCGTTAAAATATTTTAAAGATAATACTCCTGACCCAGAAGGCGATAATCTAAAGGAGATTGAGCGGTACATCGTTTGGCCCTCGCAAGCTACAGGTTATAAAATTGGGATGAATAAAATACTCGAACTCCGCGAAAACGCTAAAAAGAAATTAGGAGATAAGTTTGATATTCGTGAGTTTCACGATGTAGTACTTACTTCCGGACCGCTACCAATGGACGTGTTGGAAGAGATGGTGAATAGCTGGGTAGCAAAAAAAATATGAGTTATGAATGTGCATTTCGACTAATAAACCAATGAACAAATAAACTAATGAACTAAAAAAATGGCAAAAAAAGAAAACAAAAAAACAATCCTTAAAAAAGAATCAATTGATTTTTTAGAGAAGTATTTGAACAACGCATCACCAACAGGTTTTGAGAGTGAAGGACAAAAACTATGGCTCAATTATATTAAGCCGCACGTGGATGAATCGTTTATTGATAACTACGGAACGGCTGTGGCTGTTATTAATCCGAAGGCAGAGTTTAAAGTGGTGATAGAAGCACACGCAGATGAAATTTCGTGGTTTGTGCATTACATTACTAAAGATGGTTTCATATACGTATGCCGCAACGGTGGCAGCGACCATATGATTGCGCCTTCTAAAAGAGTAAATATACACACTGATAAAGGAATAGTAAAAGCAATTTTTGGTTGGCCTGCTATTCACGTTCGCGAAGCAGGTAAGGAAGAAACGCCTTCGTTAAAAAATATTTTTTTAGATTGCGGATGCAAAAGTAAAAAGGAAGTGGAAGCATTGGGAGTGCACGTTGGTTGTGTGATTACGTATGAAGATGAATTTATGATTCTTAACAATAACTATTTTGTTGGGCGCGCATTAGATAATCGTATCGGTGGTTTTATGATTGCAGAAGTAGCACGTTTATTAAAAGAAAACAAAACTAAATTACCTTTTGGATTATACATTACTAATTCTGTTCAAGAGGAAGTGGGTTTACGAGGAGCCGAAATGATAACACAAACCATAAAACCAAATGTGGTTATTTGCACTGATGTTACGCACGATACACAATCACCGATGATGAATAAAATTGCAAGTGGGGATATTACTTCCGGCGATGGACCTGTGGTAACGTATGGTCCAGCGGTGCAAAACAATTTATTGAAATTAATTATAAAAGCAGCAAACGATAAAAAAATCCCTTTTCAGCGTGCCGCAGTGTCTCGCGCAACGGGCACAGATACTGATGCGTTCGCTTATTCAATGGGCGGAATACCATCAGCATTAATTTCACTGCCGTTAAGATATATGCACACAACAGTTGAATCTGTTCATAGAGATGATGTAGAAAACGTAATTAAATTAATTTTTGAATCGTTGAAATCAATAAAGAACAATCACGATTTCAGATATTTTAAAAATAATTAAATCCATAGTCTTATCACTTACCTACATTTAACAAAAGAAACGAATGGCAATTTTAGGTTCTATATTAAAGCGAACATTTGAAATACGCGAACGTATTCCTAAAATACGAAAAGTAAATGGATACAAGCAGCAAGTAAAAGTTTTGCGCAAGCTACTTACTAAAGCCGAATTTACTGCCTTTGGCGAGCACTATAATTTCTCGAAACTGTTAAATGAAAAAGATGTTGTTAACGCTTTTCAAAATACAGTTCGCACACACGATTACAATTCAATGTTTAAGAAGTGGTGGTATCGCACCTTACACGGCGAAGCATTTGTTTGCTGGCCCGGGAAAGTAAAATATTTTGCATTGAGTTCAGGAACATCCGAAGCATCGAGTAAGCATATACCTGTTACATCGGATATGTTGCGAGCAATAAAGAAATCAAACATTCGCCAAATGATTCGTCAAGGGCATTTTGATTTACCTAAAGAACATTTTGAAAGAGGCGTGTTAATGCTCGGTGGGAGCTCTCACTTAAATTATAACGGCACTTATTTCGAAGGTGATTTAAGCGGAATACAAGTAAAAAATATTCCTTTTTATTTTCAGCATTTCTATAAACCTGGTAAAAGAATTTCTAAAGAAAGAGATTGGGATACTAAATTAGAAGAGATTGTAAAAAATGCAAAAAACTGGGATATAGGCATTATTGTTGGTGTTCCGGCGTGGGTTCAAATTTTATTTGAAATGATAATAAAAGAATATCAAGTAAATAATATTCACGAAGTATGGCCCAATTTAGAACTTTATGTGCACGGCGGTGTTGCTATTGCACCATATAAAAAGGGATTTGAGAAATTAGTTGGCAGACCAATAATGTTTTTTGATACCTATTTAGCATCCGAAGGTTTCATTGCTTATCAAGATAGATTAGGAACGGATTCGTGCAGAATGGTGCTTAACAACGGAATCTTTTTTGAGTTTGTCCCATTTACTGAAAGTAATTTTGACGCTGAAGGAACAATTATTGAAACCCCTGAAACCTTTCATATCGGACAAGTGCAGGAAGGTGTGGAATACGCTTTGTTGTTATCTTCGTGTTCGGGTGCGTGGAGGTATTTAATTGGTGATGTAATAAAATTCACTGATTTAAATCGCTATGAAATATTAATTACTGGTCGCACAAAACAATTTTTAAGTTTATGTGGCGAGCATCTTTCGCAGGATAATATGAATCGTGCAATTGAATTAGTTTCCGAAGAGATGAATATTAATATAAAAGAATTTACTGTAGCTGGTGTAAATTACGAAACGCTATTTGCTCACCATTGGTATATAGGAACAGATGATAAAGTAGATGCTTCTCTATTGCGTAAACGAATTGATGAAATATTAAAAAATTTGAATGATGATTATAGAGTGGAGAGAAGTGCTGCTTTGAAAGAGGTTATTGTGGAAGTATTTCCATCAAACGTGTTTTACAATTATATGCACCAGATAGGTAAGTTTGGAGCAGCATTCAAATTTCCTCGTGTCTTAAAAAGCAAACAGTTAACGGATTGGCAAACATATTTAGGAGAAATAAAAAAGTAAAAATCACGAAAAATGTTTAGTCTTATATACCAAGGATTAGTAATTATTCTTCTCTTGACTTTTTCTTTTGGTCCGGCTTTCTTTTCATTAATTAATACTGGGATAAAATATGGTTATAAGCCAGGCTCACTGCTTGCAATAGGAATAGTTTCCAGCGACTTTTTTCTATGTATTATGATTTGTTTGCTTGTACATTTTGGGGCGGAAAATTTATTGCAGGATGAAAAAGCAAAAACATTTTCTGCAATTATTGGAGGAGTTATTCTAATCGTTTTCGGTGCATTTTATTTTAAGAAACACGTTACAAAATCAGAAACCAATATTGATATTGAGTACCAAGCACCACATCCTTTTTTAATGTTATTGAAAGGGTTTCTTCTAAATCTTTTTAATCCTACAGTTTGGTTTCTTTGGTTGGGAAATGTAACAGCGGTTAGTAAATCGCTTGATTATTCATTTATTAAAATGATAATCTTCTTTTCAATAGTGTTATCAGCAGTATTGTTTGTTGAGTTAACCAAAGTTTCTATCGCGGGGAAAATAAAAGTTTATCTAACGGATAAATTGATGACAGTAATAAATTATATCACTGGCACAATACTAATAATTTGTGGGTTGTACTTAATCTACAAGCATTACTTCGCTTAGCAGATTTGCTTCGAATTATTAGACAAAAAAAGGAAGGAGGCACTTATTTTATTTGCTTCCCTCCTTTTTTTGTTTTAAAGAAGTAAAACTACTCTGCTACTTGCACCATTTTAAATGGCACATTTATAATTGCTTGATAATCCTCTCCAGCTTCTAACATATCTTCATCGTCTTCTTCGTAGTACCAATTAATAGTTACTGCGCTTCCGCCTTTGTTTATAGCTTCTAGTTTCTTAAATACATCAAGGATGCACTTTGATGAACTAGTGTTAAAATATTCCAACTGAATATTTACACTTGTTACTGACTGAGGCTTGCTCGAATATTTTTCTAACCAATCCACAAGTGGTTTATAAAACTCGATAGAGTTTTCAGGTATAGAGCGCCCTTTAATTTCTAAAAAACCTTTTCCTGTATCAAAAGTGATAGTAGGGGTTTTTGGTGTTCCTTCAATTGATATTTTTTCCATTGTTATTGTGTTTTATTGTGATATTTTTATGTTTAAACTAAAAAACGAATACTTATCGTCAACTGGAGCGAAATCGAAATTAAGCTTTTGTCCTGTTTTGCGTGCAATATCAATCATACCTAATCCACCACCACCTTTCATTGACATTTCACCATTATTTAAAACTAATTTGTAATATTCTTTTAACTCTTCTTTGGTAAGAATATTGATATCTTCAAGTCTTTTTTTCAAACTTTCGATATTAGTGTTCTTAATATAATTACCAGTAATGATGTTATATGAGTTATCTATTTTTCCAATCATAAAGATGGCGGAACGTATTTTATCATTTTCTTGAGAAACTTCATCAAGGTGGTGATAAAGGTTTTGAAGGCACTCTACAAGTACATTATAAACTTTCTTTTTAATTTTGGGTTCTTCTTGTAAAGTATCTAATTTAGATTCCATTATTTGAAGAACAGATGTTAATAATTCAGAAGTAATGTCTCCTTTAAAAGAAAGCATAATATTATTACGCTCCATTTTATCGTAAAATTCGTAAATGTTTAACATCATAGAATACTCTTTTGTTCCTTTTATTAACCTTATCCTAAACTATATATTCAGCAAATATATAAATAAGTTTAACTGATTGCACAGTTTGCCCTTTATTTTTCAAATTAATTATTGACACTAATTCATATTAAATGTAAAAGTGTTACCATTAATAGTGAGTGTTGCCTTACTATCACAAGTTCCGCTACCGTAATCTATTGTTCTTGCCGATAAACCATCAGGAGTTAAATTCAATGTTCCTTGTTCTATCCAAGCACAGCCAGCACGTTTAATTAATGGAGAGGTAATATTCACCGTATATTTTTTCCCGTTTCTATCTACTCCGCTTGAGTTACCGGTTGTTGAAAACACATCATCAGTATGGTCAAATATTGTGGTCATTCCTTCTGTTTGGGTAACAGTGCGAGAAGAGCTCCACTGCAATGTATAATTAGAACCAGTACATTTTCCACCAATAACAGTATGTGTAAATGAACCTAACGAATTGTGAATGATTATCATACTATCTACTTCGAAGTGTACATCTTCGCCTCCTAAAGTGTTTGCAACAGTATAATTATAAAATTTTACAATTGCTTTTGCACCTGCCGTATGCCAAGTAGTATCAAAAGTAGCGGTAATATAACCTTTACGAACTTTATAATCGCCAATTGAATCTATACATCCAGCTGTTCCAAAATCAATAGTTAATTTCCTTTTTCTTGGATTTGTAGTGGTATCTACGGTAATTATTGGGTATGCAGTACGATTACTTTTTATTCCTTGTTCCTTAATAGTAAAACTATTAACCAATGGTAAACTTTTATTAAACTCACTTTCGCAAACCGTATTATCTACTGATGATTGAGTTTCGGTATCTGGGGTTTCTTTTTTGCAGGAATTAAATGTTAATGAAATTACGCTTACTGATAAAATGGTGA
>CAILDT010000651.1 GCA_903833025.1 uncultured Bacteroidota bacterium
ATGCTTGGGGAATGCCTACTTACCCAACAACTAACAACTAATAACTTGCAACAAACATTGGATGTAAGCACCTTACCAAGCGGCATTTACTTTATACAAGTAGCTACAAGTGGTTCGGCTGGCTCACCACAAGAAAAAATAATAAGGAAGAAGTTTGTGAAGGAGTAAAAGAAATGGAATTATTATTAAGTAAATGTGGCGAGACGCCACTAAATAATCGGCACGAGTGGGACACTCGCGCCAGCGGGAAAATTTATAGAACAAAAACTTGATTATATTCATAATAACCCAGTTAGAGCAGGCATCGTGTTTAAAGCAGATGAATATAGATATAACAGCGCAATAGATTATGCTGATGGCAAAGGATTGTTGGATATATTTTTAATTCAACGACAATGGAAAACCTATAGTTAGAAAATAAATGCAAAATCAATTAAATAATAGTAAGGCGAGACGCCTTGTTAAATACGACGTAGCGAGACGCTACGCCGAACGGGGAACGAATTCTTTATTTTATTTTATTCTCTTCTTATTTATATCATTGAATTCAAAAGCGCAAACTCAATTGTGGGGTACTACACACGAAGGAGGAGCTAATGGTTTAGGAACTATTTTTATGTCGGACAGCACAGGAAATTCAGTTCATACAGTTTATGATTTTCAAACTGGTATTGCTAAAGCCCCTTTGGGTGGGCTTTGTTTGGCTAATAATGGAAATTTTTATGGAGTAACGGGGTTAAATGGCTTTCATCACGATTCCTATTGTAATAAATACAACTCAACTACTGGAATTTATACCAACATTCAAGATTTTTTTACTTACGCAACAGATGGTTGGTGTGCAAAAAGCCATTTAATAAAATCAAGCAGCGGAATGTTATACGGTTTATGTGCAATGGGTGGAAACGGAAACGTTAATGCGTATGGAGTAATTTATTCTATCGATCCTATTACAGATACTTATAATAATATATATGATTTTGATAGTTTAAACGGTGCGCACCCTTATGGTAGTTTGATACAAGCAAATAATGGAAAATTATATGGAATAGCAGAAGGAGGTGGTGCGAATAATTCAGGAGTGATATTTAGTTTTGACCCTACAAATAGCATTTATACAAAGTTATATGATTTCCCTTTACCTATTGGAGGGCTTACTTATTACGGTAGTTTAGAACAAGCGACAAACGGTAAATTTTACGGAGCAACACAATACGGGGGTGCGAATAACTACGGTGAACTTTTTTCTTTCAACGAATCAACAACTACTTTTACTGATTTGTACGATTTTGATTTTACAAACGGCTCAAACCCTCGAAGCAACTTAATTCAGGCAACAGATGGAAATTTTTATGGCTTAACTTATTCAGGAGGTGTTGACAGTCTTGGAGTTTTATTTCGTATTGATAGTAATGCTAATTATACTAAACTATTAGATTTTATAGGCATTAACGGTGCTTATCCAACAAGAAGATTACTGCAATCAAGAAATGGAAAATTATTTGGAACAACGACTTATGGAGGAATTAATAACGTTGGAGTAGCTTTTAGTTATGATATTACAACAAACATCTATACAAAGTTAATCGATTTTGATGCTAATATCAATGGCTCTTATCCCGATTGCGAAATTATTGAAACTCCTGAATTGGGAATATTGGGAATGACTTGTTTGAGTAATAATTTGGAAATTATAGTTTATCCAAATCCTGCAACTACAGAATTTACAATAAATGCAGAAGGCACAAAAATAAAAGAAATAAAAATATATAATGTGCTTGGGGAGATGCTGAAATCCTTCGATAAACTCAAGATAACAGGAAGTGAAACAATAGATATAAGCATTTTGCCAAGCGGCATTTACTTTATACAAGTAAAAACAGAACAAGGATTAATAAGAAAGAAGTTTGTGAAGGAATAACGATTCGCTCTCTAAAAATCCCCCGCCTCAATAAGTTTTATCGCCTGTTCAATATTTTTATCTTCTCCTTCGGCATCGTATTGGTCTTTCAAATTATTGTCGAACAACAAAGCAACGCCTTGCCACATAAAAGCGGAAAACGAACCGCGCATATCTTTCACCACTTTGTAAGTGGTTTTTCCTGTTTCGCGGTCAATCAATTTTATTAAAATTCTGCCTTGTGTTAAACTCAAATTCTCCAACTCTTTTCCGAATTCATCTTTCAATTGTTTCTCCGCCGTTTTGGTGTATTGTTTTCTTTCCGATTCTGGCAAAGCCGCTAAAATGCGGTCGTACTCTTTCAACTTTGCGGCAGCAAGTATCGCATATGGATACACTTTTTTTACGTTGTATTTCAGTCGGTCCCAAGCAGCTTTTTGTCGTTGATTTTTAAAAACTCTATCCGCATAACACGTAATGGGTTCCAGCGTAACGTAAGGAATAGTATCTCCTTCGTAAACTACCGCTTGTACACGTATTGATTTTATTGGCAATACAAGCCCTTTGATAGAATCCGTTTGAGATTTAATAAGTAGAGGGTAAATAAAAAGAAATATAAAAATATATTTTTTCATTTGTAATTTGGTGATACAAAGGTAATACCAAATGAGTTATGAAAAAAATGGGGCTTATAGCCGATTAGCTTTCCATTTCGAAATCTCCACTTCAGTTTCTGTGGAAGATGAAATGGCAGTTTTATTTTCACTCATTAATTTAGATGCTACAAGAGTCGCTATTATTGCCTCCTCCTCATTTTCTTCAATCAACATTTCGGGTTTATAATAATGTTTTATAAAATGAGTATCGAAATTGCCAGAGGTAAATGCGTTGTGTTTCAAAACAAATTTACAGAAAGGCAACGTAGTTTCCACACCTATTATTTTGTAATCATCAATAGCGCGAATCATCCTGTTGATAGCTTCTTCCCTATCTTTGCCAAACGAAATTAGTTTCGAAATCATCGGGTCGTAATAAATAGGAATATCCATACCTTCTTCAAAACCATCGTCAACACGCACTCCCAAACCTTGCGGACGCTGATAGGTTACCAATTTACCAATATCGGGCAAAAAGTTATTGGCTGGGTCTTCGGCATATACACGCACTTCCACACTATGTCCGTGAATTTTTAAATCAGCTTGAGAAAAAGAAAGTTTTTCGCCACGTGCTACTTTAATTTGTTCTTTTACTAAATCAATACCAGTAATCATTTCGGTAACGGGGTGCTCCACTTGCAAACGGGTATTCATCTCCAAGAAATAAAAGTTTTTATTTTCATCCAATAAAAACTCAACTGTTCCTGCCCCTACATAATCACACGCTTTACCCACATTTACCGCACATTCGCCCATTGCTTTTCTTATTTCAGGAGTCAATACTGATGAAGGTGCTTCTTCTATCACCTTCTGGTGGCGGCGTTGGATGGAACATTCGCGCTCGAATAAATAAACAATGTTGCCGTGTGTATCGCCCAATATTTGAATTTCGATATGGCGAGGACCGGCAACATAACGTTCAATAAAAACAGAGCCATCGCCAAAAGCAGAAGTTGCCTCGCTTACAGCAAGTTTCATTTGCTCTTCAAACTCTTCAATATTTTCAACAATGCGCATCCCCTTTCCACCACCACCTGCGGATGCCTTTATTAAGATGGGAAATCCAGTTGCAACGGCTACCTCTTTTCCCTCTTTTACTGATGTAATAGCACCTTCGGAACCCGGCACCATTGGTATTTTATATTTTTTTGCTGCTGCTTTTGCTGATAATTTATCGCCCATAATATTCATTGCCTCTGGCGAAGGACCAATAAATGTTATTCCCGCTTTTTTTACAGCAGCAGCAAATCCAGCATTCTCGGAAAGGAAACCATAACCAGGATGAATGCCATCAACATTAAGTGATTTGCAAACTTCAATTATTTTATCACCTAGTAAATAAGATTGATTAGATGGTGGCGGACCAATACAAACTGCCTCATCAGCATATTTTACAAACGGTGCATTTCTATCGGCTTCGGAATAAACGGCAACTGTTTTAATTCCCATTTCCCTGCACGAACGCATTACCCGCAAAGCTATTTCGCCACGATTGGCAACTAATATTTTATTCATTGATTGATGTTTTTTCTATTAGAGGACAAATATAATAGAATGAAACGGGATAAGCCACATTGATTATTGAGTAACCAAGTTGTCTTTATAAAATTTTCTTTCTTTGAGATAATAAAAATTTCCTTTTTCCATCACGTGCACTATAAGATGTTCGATGGAAATGGGCGCGCCTTCTTCTATATCAGCGATGTTGGAATGGCGAATACTGTGTCCATCGAAAATTAAAATAAGTCCCGAACCGATTGCTTCCATTTTATTTCCTTCTTTAATAAGTACACCTGTATCTTCGCCCAAGCCAATACCAATGCAGCCAGGGTTAGATGCAACAGCTTGTGCCAACCTCCCGAAACGCCCACGCGTAACAAAGTGCGAATCTATAATCACATCTTTTATTAATGCTAATCCAGTAGTGATTTTTACTTCACCTTTTAATAACGCCCCAGTGCTGCTCCCTTGATATATCATTGTATTGCTCATTGCCATTGCTCCTGCACTAGTTCCGGCAATTACAAAGTTTTCATCATTATATCTGTCAATTAGAATTTGCATAAAATCGGTGCCACCAAAAATCATTGTTAATCGTAATTGATTGCCACCTGTAAACATAACGCCATCGGCTTTTTTTATTCGCTCCATATATTCTGGGTTCAACGCATCTTCCCTGTTTTTAATATGAATAACACCAATGTTTTTACAACCTAATTTACCGAAAGCAGAAATGTAATTCTCCCCTACTTCCTCTGGAATTACAGATGCTGTGGTAATAATTTCGACGTGAGAATCCACACCCTTCATTTCCGATAAAATACGTTTGAGAATACCGAATTCAAAAAACTGGAGGTTTGCTTTTTGTTCAAAGTTAGGTTCTATTCCGGTGCCTTTGTCTTCGCTGCCACCTATTGATATTAATTTTCCTTTTGGAATCATTGTTAAGTTATTGGTTTATGGGGTGCAAAAGTAAACTCTTTAACATAAACAATTAACATTGTAGCTTTTTTATATCAACAAAATCAATTTAGTTATCAATAGTTAACTATTAGCCAAAGGCGTTAAAACTCGAATTAAATAAATATTAAGTATTTTTGAACCATTGATAAGTAAGGTTTATCATCACAAACAATGAACAAACAATATATAGAAGGAAAACAATTTGAAAAGATTGACATCACACAAAGCGAACTTGTAAAAGGAGAATACGAAAACTGCAGTTTTATTAATTGCAATTTTTCTGCCGATGATTTGTCGGGTTTCGATTTTGTAGAATGTGAATTTAAAAACTGTAATTTAAGTACAGCAAAGTTGATGAAAACCGCTTTTAGGAATGTACACTTTAGTAATTGTAAATTATTGGGCTTGCATTTTCAAAATTGCAATACATTTCTATTTGGCGTTTCTTTCGAAAATTGTATTCTTAATCTTTCCTCTTTTTATAAATTAAATCTCAAAAACACAAAATTTAAAAACACTTCACTTCACGAAGTAGATTTTACAGAAACGGATTTATCAGCATCTCTGTTTGATAATTGCGATTTACTTAATTCCACATTCGACCAAACGATATTAGAAAAAGTCGATTTAAGAACTGCGTCTAATTATTCCATTGCGCCTTATATTAATAGAATCAAAAAAGCGAAATTTTCAAAAGAATGAATTGTTGGGCTTTTGCATACGTTCGATATTGAGATAGAATAATTTTGCTATTCTTTATACAAACAAAAAAACGCCCTTACAAATTTGCAAGGGCGTTTTTTTATTTCAGTGAACTGTTTTATTTTATGGTCGTTTAATAGGTATCATCCCACGTATACCCATATCTTTAACCACATCGCCAATTTCCGGCTGATAAATACCATCAGGAGTACCTGCTTCTGTCCACTCAAAACTTTTATTAATAGATAAAGAAACAGTGATTACAATATCTTGAGTTTCCGAACCTGTAATAACAAGAGGTGAATTAGCCATAGTAGTATCATGCACAAACTGACCAGTAACCAGACAACTTCCGGCAGGAATAGGTGAGTTAGCAAAATTAGGATTAGGCACAGTAGTAGCACCTGCAGGAGCTTGTCCGTCGGCAAAATAATAGACGCCTAACACACCAGTTTCAAATCCCCAATATCCTTGTAAGTGGTTACCAGGACCGCCAGCTGTACCGCTTGGTGCATAATCGCGTCCATTAATTTTATACCCTTGTATGTATGTTTTATAACCTATAAAAGAAGCAACAGTACCTTGTGCAGTATGATTAGTAGTTGGTAAAACAGCCGCTTTATAAATAATGTTATAATTTTGTTGAGCCAATGAAATGCGCAACCATTTGTATGAACCTGGAGCAATTGTACTTAGTTTTTTTGCAAAAAACACTACACCATCACTAGTAACTGTTGATGCACAATAGTCAATTGCAGCCGAGCCACCACCAGCTGTGGTAGTTGGTCCAACATATAATACCTGCCCTTGTCCCACTTGATCCATATCATTTGCTAGTTCGATATAATGCTGACTGATAGAAAAATTCATTGGTGTTTGTGCGGCGTTGCCAGAAACTATTGTATCGGGTTGTCCTAAATTATTTAATCTAACCTGATTAGTATCAAATACGAATTTGAACACTAAATTAGGGCCTGCACCCGGTGTGAATGAAGATGCTGGAGCACAAGCTCCTGTTGTAGTAGTTGCTGTCGTAGCAGGATTATCTTCCTGTGGCTTTTTACAAGAATTAATGGTTACTATTATGCCTGTTGCAATTGCTAAAATAGAGAAAAATTTGATTTGTTTCATTAGTTTGTTTGTTTTTATTAATAATTTATACAAAAGTATGAAAATTATTTAAGATATTTACATTCTAAAAATTAAGCCACTATGAAAAAATTATTATTCATCACTTTTAGTTTATTGAGCCTTACTGCTCTAAACGCCCAAATTACAATAACTCACACAGATATGCCCAACGCTGGCGATTCGGTTTTAACAAGCATTACTAACACCATTGGCACATTAGACCAAACCTTGACAGGTGCAAATTACAATTGGGATTATTCTACATTAACATATAATACTCAGCAGGAAGTAAAGTTTGATAACCCATTTAATTTCCCTACTGTATTTGCAATTTTATTTAATGTTTTAAATACTTCTTATGGTAGAGAGAATAGAAATTTTACTGCTATTCCAGGAGTGCCGATAACAGCAGCGTACGATTTTTTAAAAGAAAGCAACACATCATTAAAACAAGTGGGTGCGGGATTTACTGTTAATGCTGTTCCTATTCCTTTTTATTATACTCCTAACGATTTTATTTATCGTTTTCCTATGAATTATTTAAATACTGATTCTTGCGATTATCAATATTTGTTGACCATACCAACCATTGGTGATTATGGCGAAACAGGGCATCGTGTAAATGTGGTAGATGGTTGGGGGACTTTAATTACGCCGCTTTCAACGTATCAAACGTTACGAGTGAAGTCGGTAATTACAAGTATTGACACTTTATATTATTCTACCTTAATGTTTGGCATCAATATTCCTCGCCCTACACGTGTGGAATATAAATGGCTGGCAACAGCAAAAGAAATTCCTGTGTTAGAAATTGATGCAAATATTGTTGGCGGCAATGAAGTAATTTCCAATGTGCAATGGCAAGATACGTTGCACCAAACTTCTAACGTTGGTATAAATAACCAAACACTTAATAATTTCAATGCGAGCGTTTTCCCCAATCCTTGCGATGATGTTGCTTTTTTACAATATAATTTATCTGCAACCGCTAAAGTAAAAATTACTATTACTGATGTTTTAGGAAAAACTATTTCTACCCTTGCTGATGAAAATGAAACAGCAAGTATGTATTTAAAAACAATTAATGTAAAAGAATTACATTTGAATAAAGGAATCTATTTTGTAAATATTCAATCGGGTGCTAATAAAGAAGTAAGGAAATTAGTAGTTGAATAGGATAAACTAATTAAACCTATCTTTTAATTTCAAAAAGAAACTTTCGAAATAATGATAGCTAAGAGTAGCTATTAATATGGTTGAAAAGAATGAGGTGATTAAAATACTAATGAACGCATAAGTGTTCATTCCTGCTACATCTACTTTTAAAATATGTAGTGCAAATAAAATCACAAAAAATACAATCATATGGTAGCAATACATTCCATAGGTATATTTTCCCATTGAGGAAATAAATTTCCAATTGCTTACTTTGTAAAAAGAATGTCGCCCGTAGTTTTGCTCGATGATAACGAAGGCAAAAAACAGGGCTATAATAACAGGTACGAATGCCGCAACCAACACATAATGCACCCCGAACTTCCAAATGTATTGCCTGAAAGGAAGCATACCTATTCCCACCAAATAAATAAGTATGATTATATATTTCGGGATACGTGCTATTAAATTCACAAAACGTTCTTTTGTTGCCAATGCCGCAATTACCGCTCCTGTAGCCAAATAGGTAATGCACGAAAACGAACCGTAATTAATTAACATTCCTTTACCATCTGTCAAAAAATAACGATAACTCGTAGAAGCTGCTATTATCAATAGAAACAACGGGAGCAAATATTTCTTTTTGATGAACGCAACAAGTGGGCACCAGAATAAATAAAATTGTTCTTCCACCGAAACCGACCACAGCACACCTATTAATACATTACTTATCCCATTTTGTAAATAATCAACATTGCCCAAGAAACTTAAATACAGCCAGGGATTCAACGTTTTTATATTTACTCCAATGGGAAACTGCATTGGAATATGTTTATTCAG
>CAILDT010000652.1 GCA_903833025.1 uncultured Bacteroidota bacterium
CAAATTGCAACCCATTCGCTTTTAATTTTTCAATTATTTCTTTATTCTTTTCATCCGCAAAATACTCAACAATTGTTCTTGCTGTTTTTTCTCCTATATCTCCCACTTCAAGTAATTGCTCGAAAGTAGCGTTTTTTATTGAATCAACGCTTTTAAAATAAAAAGCAAGCTTTTTTGCTGTGGTTTCTCCAATGTGCCTAATGCCGATTGCATACAACACTCTTTCGAACGGAACTTTTTTAGATTCTTCAATTCCCTCTAATAAATTAGTCGCGCTCTTCTCTGCCATACGCTCTATTTTCAGTAGGTCTTGTTTTTTTAATTCATAAATATCAGCAATGGTTTTTACTAAACCTGCTTCGTATAATTGTGCAATTGTTTCACTTCCCAAACTATCAATATCCATTGCTTTACGCGAAACAAAATGTTCCATCTTGCCTTTCACCTGTGGTGGACAACCTAATTCATTAGGGCAATAATGGTTTGCTTCACCTTCGCTGCGGATTAATTCAGTTCCACATTCGGGGCAATGGGTGATGTATTTTGTTGGTTGAGAATTATGTTCGAACAAATTAATACCATTACCAGCGCGTTTGCTAATATCCACTCCAATTATCTTTGGAATAATTTCACCTCCTTTTTCCACAAAAATAGTATCACCAATACGGACATCCAACTTTTCAATAATGTCGGCATTGTGTAAAGATGCCCGTTTAACAGTTGTACCTGCAAGCAATACAGGTTTTAAATTAGCAACTGGAGTAATGGCACCAGTACGCCCAACCTGATACGAAATGCTTTCCAAAATAGTAGAAACTTGTGTTGCTTTAAATTTATACGCAATAGCCCAACGTGGCGATTTTGCAGTAAATCCAAGGAATTTCTGATGTTCAAATGAATTCACTTTTATTACAACTCCATCTGTTTCCACATTTAAAGTATGTCGTTTTGTATCCCACTTTTCAAGATAGGCAATAACTCCATCAATGGAAGAAAACTTTTCCATATCACCAGATACTTTTAGTCCCCACGATTTAGCGGTTTCCAAACTTTCATAATGAGAAACAAACGGTAGGTTTTCGCCAAGAATGGAATATAGGTAACAATCTAATTTTCGTTCTGCCACCGCTTTCGAATCTAATTGTTTTAAAGTGCCTGAAGTAGCATTACGAGGGTTTTTTAATTGCTTTTCATAAATTTCTTCTTCATTATATCCTTCTTCAATCAATTGTATTTTAATGTTTTCATTAATCCTTAAAAACTCTTTCTTCGGCATAAATATCTCGCCACGAATTTCAAATTCTTTAGGGAAATCATCTCCTCTCAATTTTAAAGGAATACTGCTTATTGTTTTTACATTAGCAGTAACGTCATCTCCTTTTTCTCCATCACCACGTGTTACAGCTTGTGTTAGTTTGCCATCAACATAAGTAAGAGAAATAGATACACCATCGTATTTTAATTCGCAAACATATTCGTAATCCGTCAATCCATTTTTGCGGATACGTTCATCAAAATCTCTAAGGTCTTGCTCATTATATGTATTCCCAAGCGAAAGCATCGGATACTTATGCTTAACGGTTTTAAATTCTTTTGTTATTTGTCCGCCCACACGTTGCGAAGGTGAATCAGATTTTAAATATTGGGGATGTTCTTTCTCTAACTTAATTAATTCTTCCAACAATTTATCAAACTCAAAATCACTTATGGTAGGATTGGAAAGCACATAATAATTGTAATTATGTTCTTCAATTTCTTTTGAAAGTTTTTCTATTTTCTCTTTTATCAATTCACTCATATATACTTTTGGCAATTCAAATTATTTTTGTTCTCCTGAACTATTGTCTTTAAAATCTTCGTTTAAAATAAAGTAAACGGGCAACGTCATTTCAACTCTTGCTAATTTATCATTCATCTTTCCAGGATACCATTTTATCATTTCTAAAATACGTATTGCTTCTTGGTCGCAACCACCGCCGACAGATTTAACTACTCCAATATTTGTTATCAATCCGCTTGGCTCCACAACAAAACGCAACAGAACAGTGCCTTGAATATTTGATAATTGTGCCTGACGAGGATATTCTAAATTAGCTTTTATAAAGTCCTGAAGTGCATAATTTCCTTTCGGATACATCGGATATTGTTCTGGCGATTTATAAATTTTCCCGCTACTGTCGATAGTTGAATTGGGTAAATAATTAAAGTATTTATATCCGCGTGCTTTACAAAGTTTAGCATATTTATCGACATTAAACTCGAACGAAACAGACCAATCCGTATTTACATATTGCCCTCCTTTCATTGCCGGCACCCATTGATATAGTCTGAATAAGCGCAACGCTTCGGCATCTACGTCATTAAAAACTTTTTCAGTCACTCGTGCATTTGTTACTGAACTATCTTTCATTAGCGTAAAAGAAATTGTTACTTTTCCGCTTGTGTTTTTCGCAATTGCTCCGGGAGGATAAAGTAATTCCTGTTCAAAAATTCGTTTAAATTCAGCTTTGCCGCCTATGTTAGTTGGCAACACATCTACATTAAAACCATTTTGTGCAAAACTGTTGAATGAAATAAATACAACAATAAATAAAACTAAATTACTTTTTTTCATCTGATAATTATTTTAAATCTCCCCTTTTACAATGCGATTTTTATTATTTATATCCTTTTTTAATGCTACATTCTTAAATCCTTTCCCTTCCATCAACATCTTTATTTCATCTCCATACGCTTCGTTTATTTCAAAATAAAGTTTTCCTTCTTTCTTTAAATTTCGAAGTGCAAAATTAACAATTGCATTGTAAAACAATAGCGGATTTGAATCATTTACAAATAATGCCAAATGTGGTTCATATTCCAAAACGTTTTTGTTCATCGTTTCTTTTTCTGAAATACAAACATAAGGTGGGTTGCTTACTATAATGTCCGATGTCCGATGTCCGATGTCCGATGTTGGTTGAAGAATATTATCTTGAATAAAATTAATCTCCGCATCATTTAATACTGCATTTTGTTTTGCAATCTTTAACGCTTCTTCCGAAATATCCATTGCATAAACTGTTGCAGAAGGAATATGTTTTTTTAAAGCAATAGCAATACAGCCGCTACCTGTGCCAATGTCAAGGATATTTATTTGTGATTCTTTATTCTCCTTTATAATAAGATGCACCAACTCTTCTGTTTCGGGTCTTGGTATTAAAACATTTTTATTTACAATAAACTTCATTCCATAAAAATCAGCTTTACTTAATACATATTGAATTGGATTCTGTTGTTTTAAATCTTTAACAGCAAAACTAAATTTCAATAACTCCGATTCACTTATTGTTTTGTTTTTGTTTAATGTAATTTCTGCACGCTTCATATTTACAAACTCCTCGAAACAATAAGCCATAATTGTTTCTAATTCCTCGGAATCATAAACATCTTTTAATTCATCTCGAAAATATCGAACCACATCACTTATTTTATTTGAAGCTATTTTCATTGGGAATGCAAAAGTAAGAATAGTTAACTTTGCGCCAACAAAAAATGAATACGCACGAAGCATATATGAAACATTGCCTTGATTTGGCGGCGAAAGGTTTTGGTAACGTTGCTCCCAATCCTATGGTTGGTTGCGTTATAGTGGTTGACGGAAATATTATTGGCGAAGGTTATCATCAACAATATGGCGAAGCACACGCAGAAGTAAATGCAATAAATTCTGTCGAAGATAAACAGCTATTAAAACGCGCAACATTATATGTAAACCTTGAACCTTGCTCTCATTATGGGAAAACACCGCCTTGTGCTGATTTAATTATTGAAAATAAAATCCCGAATGTTGTTATTGGCAGTGTTGATTCTAACTCTTTGGTTTCAGGCAAAGGAATTGAAAAACTCCAGAAAGCTGGTATTAATGTGATAACGGACATTTTGGCAGATGAATGTAAAAAACTAAACATTCGCTTTTTTACTTTTCACGAACAGAAACGACCATACATTATTCTTAAATGGGCACAAACAAAAAATGGTTTTATTGATAACAAAAGAACAGAAGACAGCACCGAAAAAGCATTACAGATAAGTAACAGTGAATCGAAAAAACTATTACATAAATGGAGAAGTGAAGAACAAGCAATAATGGTAGGCACCAATACTGCATTGCTTGATAACCCACATTTAACAGTGCGAGAAGTGGAAGGTAATAACCCGTTGCGAATAACAATTGACAAATGGTTGAGGATTCCTAAAACAAATAATTTGTTTGATAAAAGCACTCCAACTCTTGTGTTTACCTCTGTTGATGCCCCTTCTGAAACTAACTTAACATATATTAAAATTAATTTTGAGCTTCCTTTAGTTCCTCAAATAACAGAAGAATTGTTTAAGAAAAACATTCAATCATTAATTATTGAAGGTGGCGAAAAGCTTTTAAATACTTTTATTGAAAGTAATTGTTGGGATGAGGCGAGAGTTTTTGTTTCCGATACCATAATTAAACAAGGCGTTAATGCGCCAGTATTAATTAGTAATCCTTATAAAAAAGAAAATATAGATGGAGATAAACTTTTACTCTATATTAATGAAGAGCGAAAACCTTCTTAGGATTTAAACAAATCAAAAATCATTTCAACACATCTTCCATCATCAGAAAAAGTAACTTGATGTGATAATTTCCTCATCAGAAAAATCCCTCTACCATTTGGTTCATATATTCGTGAAGGTGATGTAGGGTCAGGTACTTTGTCGGGGTCGAAGCCTCTTCCTTCATCTTTTACTTTGAAACTAAGAAATCGTTCCACCTTAGATTCGAAGGAAAGACGCACCTTTTTTGTAGGGTCGAATTTGTTGCCGTGTTTAATGGCGTTAGAAACTGCTTCATTTAGTACTACCCAAATGTCGTTGCAATAATCTTCTGAAATGGAATACTCTTCTCGCACTTTGGAGATGAGTTCGTCCACTGCTTCAACACTTTTTAGTTTCGATTCCAAAACTAATTTTTGTGTTACCGGTTCAATGTCTATGAAAGTAGGATACATTTTTTAAAAAATTTTCAGCTAAAGTAAACTATCTAAAGTGTAAAAGCAAATTTATTTTCTAAATGATTTTAACACTCCTTTTAAAAGCAAATTAATTTCTGAATCCCTTTCATCCAAATTAGTAGTTTTGTGTATGCTTTTCGAAGATACTTATTTTACAATTGCTAAACCTGCCGAAGGTTTATATAAAGACAAAGGCAGTAAGTTTATTGCTTATAGCTTTCCTGTTTCTGCCGAAGAAGAAATAAAAAAACATTTATCAGATTTAAGGAAACAACATCATTCAGCACGGCACCATTGCTATGCTTACCGCTTAGGTGCTGATAAATTAATTTATCGTTCCAATGACGATGGTGAACCATCGGGCACGGCTGGCAAACCAATTTTAGGACAAATAAATAGTAAAGATTTAACTGATGTTTTAATAGTAGTAGTTCGTTATTTCGGTGGAACGTTGCTTGGCGTGAGTGGTTTAATAAATGCTTACAAACAAGCGGCAATAGATGTGATAAACAATGCTACCATTATTGAAAAAATAGTAACCGAACTCTTCGAAATTAAATTTGATTACTTACAAATGAATGATGTTATGAAAATTATTAAAGATGAAAACCTCGAAATAAAATCACAGAACTTTGAGTTAAATTGTTCGCTTGTATTCTCTGTTCGAAAAAACAATTCATTAAAGGTACAGGAGATGTTTAGTAAAATAAAATGTAGCACCTCTCCCCTTAATCCTTAGCTTTGCAAACTTTAACAACCAATAACTAAACTATGAAACTATTAAAAGAAATGTGTGCAATTCACGCTCCATCAGGTAATGAAACACCTATGACAAATTTTTTATTGAAATACATTGATAAAAACAAAAAACAATGGAAGCATAAACCCAAAGTATTTTCTGGCGATGGTTTTCAGGATTGTATTGTACTTGTGTTTGGCAAACCACGTACTGCTGTTTTTGCACATATTGATAGTATTGGGTTTACGGTGCGATACGGAAATGAATTAGTTAAAATAGGTGGACCACGAACGGTTGATGGTTTTAAATTAGATGGTGCGGATGAAAAAGGAAGAATATATTGCATTTATGCAAGCAAAGCAGCAAGAAGCAAAGCAGGAGCAAGCGAAGCAGCAAG
>CAILDT010000653.1 GCA_903833025.1 uncultured Bacteroidota bacterium
CCGATCTAGTTTTATTTTATTGAAAGTTAATACTTTGTTTGTGTTTCTTATTTAGATTTAATCTAAATCTGGCACAAAAGTACCTAAAATAAGGTATTCTAACAAATAAATAAACTTTTATCTTTCAAAACAAATTACTTACTTTTGCCTTATGAATAGAGATGAACAATTCGAAAAGCTTCGCGAAACATTAAATAAAGAAAGCAACTGGCCCCTGTTATATATGTTTAAATTTATTATTCCTGCCGAAAATAGACAGATAGCATTGGTAGAATCTAAATTTTCGGATGAGGCAGTTATCACCGAAAAACAATCTTTCAATGGAAAATATATCAGCATTACTGTTAAAGAAGTGATGCTGGATGCCGATTCTATTGTCGAGAAGTACAAAGAAATGGATGGAATAGAAGGGCTGATGGCTTTTTAATTCAACTTTTATCCTAAAGTTATCGTTGTGTTGCTCCGCAACATTTTTTATACTTTTTCCCGCTACCACAGCGACATAAGTCATTTCGCCCAATTTTTACTTCAGTTCTAACAAAAGGTTCGTAACTTTCCCACATATATTGATTGAATAAATCATCTACTAAATCTTCGGTTTCTTCTTTCTGAATAATTTTACCTACATTAATAAGCAGTTGTTTATATTCTTCATTAATAGTAAATATGCTATTGGGTTTAGGCTTTTCGCTTACACCATATAAATTTTCTATAATAAATGAGATATCGCCAGTTATGTGTAACCCTAACAAATCATTAAAGTACAGCGTTTTTATTTCATTCCATAATTCCTTTGTACGCATAGACATACAGAAACGCACTAAAAATCCATTTACATCAGTATCTATTAAGTTCGGAATTGCCGTGTTGTTAATAAAATATTGAAACACCTCTCTGAACCACTCTACAGCAGTTCCTCTTTCTATTGTTGAATGCAAATAAAGCTGTGTAACAGCTACTCCTGCCTCAATACACGAATTAGTTGGGCGATACTGCTCCAGCATAAAATTTTTTAATTGCTCCAAATTATTATATCCGCATTTGACCAAGACAGTAAAACTTTGAAATCGAATTTCTGCCATCCAAAATTCAATTACTTCCTCCTCCTGACTAAAAAAATCTAAAATCACATCCAATGATTCTGTTGCTTCTAAATCTCGAAAAAGAAACATTGCGTGTAGCAAAAACCAAATTTGCTCACCTTCAAAATCAGTATCAGAAAAAAAATGGTATCGTGCAATAGCATCATATACCATCCTATTCAAATCTTCTATTAACGTTTTTCGTGGCAACGATTTTATTGTATCTAAATATTCGAGTGGAATATTATAATGATATTGATACAACCATTCCATTTCCGAGTGATTAAATGTTGGTGCAATATCCGTTTCTTCAACCACCGATTTTGCAATAACATTGGGTCTTATCCTTCTTTTATTTATCTCTTCTAATATCAGCATTTTTGCTTCCTCTTCCTTTATTTGTTGAAAAATATTCATCGTTGTTTTATTTTATTAATTCTTCTACCAATTTAGCTACTCCCACGCTTGCCTTTTCTTTAATAATTATGAGCTTATTTATCCCTTTCACATTAATTTCATTTGGGTCGATTAGATATATAGGAATTTTTGAAGAAACATAATTTATTATCCCAGCTGCTGGATAAACCACCAAAGAAGTACCCACAACAATAAAAATATCCGCCATTGCAGCTATTTCGTAAGCCATATCCATCATTGGCACTAATTCGCCAAACCATACAATATGTGGGCGTAGCTGCGAACCTCTTTTGCATTTATCTCCTAATTTTATTCCTTCGCCTGTAATAGGATAAACAAGTGTTTCATCCAACGTACTTCGGCATTTATTAATTTCTCCGTGCAAATGAAGCACTTTTTTAGAACCTGCTCGCTCGTGCAAATCATCAATGTTTTGAGTAATAATATGTACATCAAATTTTTTTTCCAACTCTTTTAAAGCTTTATGCGCAAGATTGGGTTTGGCTTCCATCACTTGTTTTCTTCTTTTATTATAAAATTCTAAAACAAGTGCTTTATTTTTTTGCCACGCTTCGGGAGTTGCCACATCTTTGATATTATATTCTTCCCACAACCCATCACTGTCGCGAAAAGTTTTAATACCACTTTCAGCACTTATTCCGGCACCAGTAAATACTACTATTTTTTGTTTCGTTTTGCGTTCCATTTTAAATTACCAAACCATCAAATTGATTTGTTTGCTAAAGTAGAAATAAAACAAGAGCAACTCTTTTTAAAGCGTCAATAAATATTAAACCTCTTGTGATAATTGATAAATTCTTATATTCGCGACTCTAAATTTTAAAATAATGGCAAAATTAAGAAAACAGGATGCTTTAGATTATCATTCACAAGGTCGTCCCGGTAAAATAGAAGTGATACCAACAAAGCCGCACAGTACCCAACGCGACCTTTCATTGGCTTATTCTCCGGGAGTTGCAGAACCGTGTTTGGAAATAGAAAAGAATCCTGAAGACGTTTATAAATACACCGCCAAAGGAAATTTGGTAGCTGTTATATCAAATGGTACAGCCGTTCTTGGTCTCGGAAATATTGGTGCGTTGGCTTCAAAGCCAGTAATGGAAGGGAAAGGGTTACTTTTTAAAATATTTGCTGATATTGATGTGTTCGATATTGAAGTGGATGCAACGGATATTGATTTGTTTGTAAATACTGTAAAAGCAATAGCTCCAACCTTTGGTGGAATTAATTTGGAAGACATAAAAGCTCCCGAATGTTTCGAAATTGAACGGAGATTAAAAGAAGAATTAAATATTCCGCTAATGCACGACGACCAGCATGGAACGGCTATTATATCGTCTGCGGCATTATTAAACGCTTGCGAAGTTGCGCGCAAACGAATTGACAAAGTGAAAATTGTGGTGAATGGTGCAGGTGCTTCCGCCATTTCCTGTGCTAAACTTTACATTGCCGTAGGAGCAAAAAAAGAAAATATTATAATGCTTGATAGTAAAGGGGTATTGAGCATTTATCGGGATGATATTACGGATGAACAAAAAAAGTTTTTTTGTACAACAAACAAACACGCTAAAACATTGGAAGATGCAATGAATGATGCCGATGTGTTTGTAGGTTTATCAAAAGGAAATATTGTAAATGAAAAGATGATACAATCAATGGCGAAACGCCCTATTGTATTTGCACTTGCAAACCCTGACCCCGAAATACCTTATGAATTGGCAATGGCTGCCCGCAAAGATATTATAATGGCAACCGGCAGAAGCGACCATCCTAACCAGGTGAATAACGTACTTGGTTTTCCTTTTATTTTTCGTGGTGCGTTGGATGTTCGCGCTACACAAATTAACGAAGCGATGAAACTTGCTGCCGTATATGCCATCGCGCAGCTTGCAAAAGAACCCGTTCCTGAAACAGTTAACCTTGCTTACAATTTAAAGAATATGACTTTCGGACCTGAATATATTATTCCTAAACCTATTGACCCTCGTTTGATTTATACTGTTGCGCCTGCTGTGGCTAAAGCGGCAATGGAATCGGGAGTGGCGCAACACGCCATTACTAATTGGGAAGGGTATGTTCAGGAGTTGATTAATCGTTTGGGATTGGATAATAAACTTATCAGAAATATTACGAATAAGGCAAAACAGAATCCGAAACGTGTTGTGTTTGCCGAAGCCGACCATTATAAAATATTGAAAGCTGCACAGCAAGTGGCTGACGAAGGTATTGCAAAACCAATACTTTTGGGCGACGAAGCGAAAATAAGAAAACTAATTGCAGATAATAATTTGGAGCTGGGCGATATTCCAATTATTGATACTCGCAGTGCGGCGGAGGAAGACAGAAGAAATATGTTTGGTGATATATTTTTCAAAAAAAGAAGACGTAGAGGATTTACATTGTTTGAAGCACGAAAAATAATGCGCGAACGAAATCATTTTGGGGCAATGATGGTGGAAACAGGTGCTGCTGATGCAATGATTTCGGGACTTACCAGAAAATACTCTGACCCTATTAAACCTGCTTTGCAGATAATTGGGGTGCAGGAAGGAACAAAAAAAGTGGCGGGAATGTACATCATCAATACTAAACACGGCCCGTACTTTTTTGCTGATTGCACAATGAATGTAAACCCAACGGCACAAGAAATCGTGGATATTACTGTGCTTACTGCCAATACGATTAAACAATTTAATATTACTCCGCGCATCGCTCTTTTATCGTATTCTAACTTTGGCTCTGCCGAAGGCGAAATACCTGAAAAGATGAGGGAAGCAACTGATATTTTACATAAAAATTATCCGGGGATGATTGTGGATGGAGAGATGCAGGCAAACTTTGCGTTGAACAATAATCTTTTGAAAGAACAATTTCCGTTTTCGGATTTGGTGGATAAAAAGGTAAATACACTTATTTTTCCAAATCTTGCGGCAGGAAATATTGCTTATAAATTAATACAGGAAATGGGCGAGGCGGAAGCGATTGGTCCTATTTTAATTGGTATGAAAAAACCAGTACACATTGTTCAATTGGGAAGTTCGGTGCGCGAAATTGTGAATATGATTACCATTGCTGTGCTGGATGCGCAAGCGAGAAGATAGGGCGAATTATGATTTATCAGATAGAAGGAAAATTAATTGAGAAAACCCCTACTTACGCTGTAATTGATGCGGGTGGCGTAGGTTATATAATGCAAATTTCGTTAAACACTTTTACTAAAATTGGTGATAGCGAAAAGTGCAAATTGTTTACAGAATCGCTGTACATACGCGATGATATGCCAAAGTTTTATGGGTTTTTTGATGTTGCCGAACGTAATTTATTCAGGCAACTGGTATCCGTTTCGGGAGTTGGGGGCACAAGTGCGTTGCTAATGTTATCATCATTAAGTGCAGCCGAAATTCAGCAGGCAATTGTAACCGGTAATGTAATGTTGCTAAAAAGCGTAAAAGGCATTGGTGAAAAAACTGCCCAACGAATAATTGTGGATTTGAAGGGAAAAATGGGAAAAGAGGAGTTTTCTTCCGATTTTTTTGTCGGTTCGCACAATAAAATCAAAGAAGAAGCGTTATCAGCATTGGTGATGTTGGGATTTAATAAATTGGCAGCCGATAAAGTGCTCGATAAAGTGTTGAAAACGGAGGGAACAGGACAAACTGTGGAGCAAATGATAAAATCGGCGTTGAAGAATTTGTAGATTAGGACCCTGCAAGGAGTTTTCTGGACCCTGCAAAGAGTAAATAGGATCCTGCAAAGAGTAAACAGGACCCTGTAAAAAATAAAACAGGATCCTGCAAGGAGTAAACAGGATCCTGCAAAGAGTTAACAGGAACCTGCAAAGAGTTAACAGGAACCTGCAAGGAGTTAACAGGAACCAGAAAAGAGTTAACAGGAACCAGAAAAGTTTGGTTTTTGTGAAATTTAAAGATATTAGTAGCATTTTTACAAATTAAATTAGAATAGGAGTTTTAAAGTTTTGACCAAATCGTTTACCAAATATATAGTTGTAGGTTGTGCTTCCGTTGGATTACTAACAATGATTGTCAGCAGCGATGCGAAAGTAACCAAGCTCAACCACGCAAAAACCGCAGATGCTTATGACCCTTTTATAGCCGTAGATACCCCCACCACGCATCTTCATTATAATTTTGATGACGAATCGAATGGCGACCCGCTAAATAACCCAAATGGCGGTGGTTTGAGATTAAATAATCCGTCCAACATAAAAACAACCGTTACCTACGACCCAGTAACAGGGCAGTACGAGATGGACCAAAAAATGGGTAACGTAGATTATCGTCCGCCAACGTATATGGACAGCGAAGAGTATCAGGATTATATGTTCCATAAACAAGTGAAGAGCTACTGGAATACAAGAGCACACGCTGAAGCAAAAAATGCGGCAAAAAATGCGACTATCCCGAAACTTCACGTGGGAGGCGAAATATTTGACCGAATATTTGGAGGAAATACAGTAGATATTCGCCCAAATGGTTCTGCCGAATTAATATTTGCATACAACGCCACAAAAACAGATAACCCTGCATTACCCGTAAAACAAAGAAAAATACACACTTTCGATTTTAATGAGAAGATACAACTGAACGTAATTGGGAAAATTGGAGATAAATTAAAACTAACAACCAGCTACAACACAGAAGCTACTTTTGATTACGAAAATCAAATGAAACTGGAATATACTGGTTACGAGGATGAAATAATTAAAAAGATAGAAGCTGGAAATGTGAGTATGCCGCTTACTGGTTCGTTAATTACTGGTAGCCAAACGTTGTTCGGGATTAAAACGCAATTGCAGTTTGGGCGATTAACTGTTACTAGTATTTTATCTCAACAAAAAGGAAAAAAGACGGAAGTAGAATCTGCCGGAGGCGCGCAAGTAACTAAGTACGAAATTGCCGGTGATAATTACGAGGCGAACAAACACTTTTTCCTTTCGCAATATTTCCGCGATAATTACGATGCCGCATTAGCTGGGTTGCCGTTTATTAATTCAGGAGTAAATATTAACAGGATTGAAGTTTGGGTTTCCAACACCAATAATGTTACCACAGATATAAGGAGTGTGGTTGGGTTTTCGGAATTGGCGGAAAGTGGTGCACATATCCCGGCAAGCCAAACACATATTCACGATAACACTTCTGATAATATACCTTACAATCATCAAAATACATTGTATCAGCAGTTGGATGTGATGATGAGAAGTGTGCCAACGGCTGCTTCACGAATCAATCAGGTATTTGGAGGTACATTACAACAGGCGCAAAATTTTGAAGTATTGAATGCGAAAAAATTACAAACAACAGAATTTACCTTTAATCCCAAGCTTGGATTTATTTCCTTAAACCAAACCCTAAATCCCGACCAAGTGCTTTGTGTAGCTTACCAATATACGTATCAAGGGCAGGTGTATCAGGTAGGTGAATTTTCGGATGGAGGTATTGCTGCGCCTAATGCGTTGTTTGTGAAATTGCTAAAAAGTTCTACTACCAACACCAAATTGCCAATGTGGGATTTGATGATGAAAAACGTTTATTCAATCGGTTCATATCAAATCAATTCTGCGGATTTTAAATTAGATGTTTTTTATAACAACTCTCAAACAGGTACTGATATTAACTATTTGCCAGTTCAGGATTGTCAGAATAAAATAAAAGGAAAACCATTATTGCAAGTATTGAGTTTTGATAAGTTAAATTCACAAAACGACCAAACCCCCGATGGGGTTTATGATTTTATTGATGGAGTAACAATAAACGCCACCACCGGGCGAATTATTTTACCAGTTGTAGAGCCATTTGGTTCTTATCTGCAAAGTAAATTCGACGGAGATGGCACGTGTGCTACCAACGAAGCAGGCAAATATTGTTTTCACCAATTGTACGATTCTACTAGAGTTCAGGCGCAACAAAATCCAAATTTGAATCGATTCAAATTAAAAGGTTCGTATAAATCTTCGGGTGGCTCGGAGATTTCTTTGGGTGCACCCAATGTGCCACAAGGTTCGGTTACAGTAACAGCAGGAGGAGTGAAGTTAACCGAAAACGTAGATTACACAGTAGATTATACTTTAGGGAAAGTAAAAATTATTAATGAAGGAATTTTAGCGTCAGGCACTCCTATTAAAGTATCGCTCGAAAGTAATGCACTTTTTGCTATTCAGCAAAAAACATTAATGGGGACACATCTCGATTTTAAAATAAATAAAGATTTTAGTGTGGGTGCCACCATAATGAATTTGAAGGAACGTCCGCTTACTAAAAAAGTAAATATTGGTGATGAACCAATCAACAATACTATTTGGGGATTGGATGGAAATTATAGAACAGATGCTCCATGGCTTACTCGGTTGATAGATAAAATTCCTTTTATTCAAACCAAGGAAATGAGTACGATTACTGCTTCTGCTGAGTATGCGTATTTAATACCCGGGCATAATAAAGCAATCGGGAAAAGTGGAAATGCCTATATAGATGATTTTGAAGGAAGCACCTCTACAATAGATTTACGTTCGCAAGGTTCGTGGAACTTAGCAAGTACGCCACAAGGGCAACCAGGCATATTTCCTGAAACGGCTTTTCCTGATACTTCTTTATTATCAGGTTATAACAGGGCAAGGTTGGCTTGGTATGTTATTGACCCTATGTTTTTGAGGCAAACAAGTGGGTTAACTCCTGCCTGTATTACCAACGATGTAATGTCAAATAACTTTGTTAGAGAGGTTCCAGAAACGGAGGTATTCCCAAATAAACAATCACCTAATGGAGTACCTGTAAATATTGCAACGTTGGATATGGCGTATTATCCAAGTGAAAGAGGGCCGTACAATTATTGTCCGCCAGCAGGTTTAGCACCGTATTGCGCAGGAATCAACGATTCGGCTTCTGCAAGTTTAAAAAATCCGGCATCGCGCTGGGGTGGTGCTATGCGTGCCATTTCTACTAATGATTTTGAAGCGGCGAATATTGAGTACATTCAGTTTTGGGTAATGGACCCATTTAACAACGACAACCCAACAGCTAATTGGAATACAACAGGTAATTTATATTTTGATTTAGGCAATGTTTCTGAAGATATTTTGCACGATGGATATAAAAGCGCTGAAAATGCCTTGCCTGCGCCAAGTACCCAATCAAGTAATAATGGAAACAATGTTCCAGTAACTACCACCCGTTGGGGTATTGTGCCTACAGTTCAGCCATTGGTTAATGCGTTTAACTCCGATGCTAACGACCGCCCTTATCAGGATGTTGGTTTAGATGGTATGGGAGATGGGACTACAAATCCAACCGAACAAACATTTTTTAGCAGTTATTTGAGTTCGTTTAATGGTGTTGCTCCAAATGCGCTTGGTATTGTTGCCAGCGACCCATCAGCTGATGATTTTCATTATTTTAGAGGACAAGACTTTGATGACAATAGTGTTTTAACAAGAGAGCGTTACAAAAAATTTAACGGTCTGGAGGGCAATTCTCCTGTTTCTACCGGCTCGTATCCTACAGCTTCCACTACTTTACCGAACGTAGAAGATATTAACCACGATAACAACTTAAGTACTACCGAAAGTTATTTTCAATATCACATCAGTTTAAAGCCAAATGATTTTGCTGGTGGGGTTGGTACTAATTATATCACCAACGTTTACAATACAACAGGACAAAATATTAAAAACGGAAGCACCAAGCCAATTAAGTGGTATCAGTTTAAAATTCCTATTAAATCTCCCGAATTAAGAGTAGGTAATATAGAGAACTTTCAATCCATTCGTTTTGTACGTATGTTTTTCAAAGATTGTGATAAGCCGGTTTTATTGCGCTTCGCGAGATTAGAATTAGTAAGAGATGAGTGGAGAAAGTACGGTTTTGATTTACTATCACCCGGCTTATATATTCCTAATGATGATGATTTAACACAATTTGATGTAGCAGCGGTTAATATAGAAGAGAACGGAAGCAAGCAACCTGTTAACTATGTATTACCGCCAAATATCGAACGTGAGATTAATGCAGCTTCTGCCAATTTAATTCAGTTGAATGAGCAATCATTGTTGATGTCTGTTTGTAATTTACCTGATGGAAAAGCAAGAGCTTGTTATAAAAACACTGACCTTGATGTACGTAATTACAAAACAATGAAAATGTATATTCACGGTGAAGCATCAACAAATACTGCAACGCCGCTTCACGATAACGACCTTCAAGTATTTATTCGTTTAGGAACAGATTACACCGATAATTATTACGAATATGATATTCCGTTGCAAGTTACTCCACCAGGAAATTACAACGGAACTAGTTTGGACGATCAATACAAAGTTTGGCCCTCGGCAAATGAAATGGTGCTGGAACTTGCTAAACTTACCAATGCTAAAGAAGATAGAAATACGAATATCGAGAAACACACTGCCTCACTCACTACCGAATATTCGGAAACGGATGGCACGCGAACGGTGGTGGTAAAAGGTAATCCTACAATTAGTGCAATAAGAACGATAATGATAGGTGTGCGGAATAACAAGAAATTATATCCAGGTGATGGAGATGATGGATTGGCGAAATGCGCACAGATATGGGTGAATGAGTTGCGGCTTTCCGACTTTGACCAGAAAGGTGGTTGGGCGGCTAATGCTAGAGTTACTGCCAAGTTAGCCGATTTAGGAACTTTATCTTTGTCGGGAAGTATGTACACTGCCGGCTTTGGTAGCTTGGAAAATAAAACCGACCAGCGAAAGAAAGACAATATGAAACAGTATGATATTTCCTCCAGTTTGGAGTTAGGTAAGTTTTTCAAAAAAGATTTGGGAATTCACGTGCCGATGTACATTGGGCGTTCCGAAACGTTTATAATGCCAAAGTATAATCCCCTCGACCCTGATTTATTATTAAAGCCCGAAATAAATGGAATGGATAGAAGCCAAAAAGATTCGTTGAGAAACATTGTGCAGGATTATACAAGGCGAAGCAGTTTGAATTTTACCAATGTGAAAAAGGACAAAGGCAAGAATCAAAAGAAATCGCATCTGTATGATATTTCTAACTTTTCCACTACAGTTGCTTACTCCGAAATATTTAAGCGAAATGTAAACGTTGAATATAATTCGACTAAAAATTATCGTGGAGGTGTTATATACAATTACTCGCCACAGCCGAAAAACATAAAACCTTTTTCCAAAGTCGCGTTCCTGCAATCCAACTATCTCTCATTAATTCGAGATATTAATTTTTACCTAATGCCAAGCAAGTATGGTTTCGCCACTGATTTAAACAGAACCTTTGCGACAGCCAAAGACCGAAACATTACGGATGCCGATATAATAATTCAACCGACGTATAATAAAACGTTTACAATGAATAGAAACTATACCATTAATTATGATATTACAAAAGCATTAAAAGTAGATTTTGCAGCTACTAATCTTTCTAGAATATTTGAACCTGCCGGCGAATTGGATACGAAAGAAAAGAAGGATACTGTTCTTACTAATCTTCGTAACCTTGGAAAAACATCTAATTATAATCACAATATTAATATCAATTATACAATACCTATTAATAAGATACCGTTCCTTGATTTTACTTCCGCTTCCGTAAAATATACCGGAACTTATACTTGGACGCACTCTCCACTTTATAACACCAAATATATTCCTGATGCACAAGGTGTGTTAAGGCAAATACAAGTGGATACGCTTGGTAATACCATTCAGAACTCGCGAAACATACAATGGAACGGGCAGTTGAATTTGCTTACCTTATATAATAGAATACCATATTTCAAAAAAGTAAATGCACGTGCTGCTGCCAATAAACCACAAACGGATTCAAAACCAAGCAATGGAAAGACGGCGGATGCCAATGTTAATGATACCGCAAAACATAAGCGCGATGAGCCACACGGAGCTGGATTGGTAATTGCAAGAATTGTGATGAGTTTAAAAACAGTTACTGCAACCTACGCCACCATTGATGGTATTATGCTACCGGGCTATGCCCAAAGCACACAAATGTTTGGTATGGATTCGCATTTTCAGGGACCCACAGCAGGATTTGTTTTAGGAAGTCAGAAAGATATACGGCAGGAAGCGGTGGATAATGGGTGGCTGGTCAAGACGCAGTCAATAAATAACCCATACACCACTACGCATAATCAGAACCTGAATATAAAGGGCAACTTGGAACCATTGCCTGATTTGAAAGTGGAGCTTTCTTTAACACGAACGCAAGCCCGCCAAACGAGTGAATTTTTCAGATGGGGCGGTTCTGACTCATTAAAATATGTGGACCAAAGTAAAGTGGAAACAGGTAATTTCAGTATGTCGTATTGCGCATATCGTACCTCGTTTATGAAAGGCGATGATGTGTTTCAAAATTTCCTTGACGACCGCTCTGTTATATCTGCTAAGTTAGGTGCATCGGATAGCCACTCGTCACAAAATTATCATAACACAGGTTATGCTGAAGGTTATAATCAGACATCTCAAAATGTACTAATACCAGCATTTTTGGCAGCGTACTCAGGAAAAAACCCTGGTAATCAGTCCACCAATTTATTTCCGAAGATACCGAAACCCAACTGGCGAGTAACGTACGACGGATTATCGAAATTGAAGAAAGTGAAAAAACATTTTAAAACAATTACACTGTCTCACGCTTACCGCTCGTCGTATAGTGTTGGTGGTTATACTTCCAACTTATTGTTTCACGAAGGGATGAAAGACACGGTAACTACGATACCTGAAAATCCGAATTTCCTGACTGATAAATTAATTAATACGGTAACGATAATGGAACAATGGAGCCCGCTTATAAAAATAGAAGTGGTATTACTGAACAGTGTTTCATTTAATTTTGAATTTAAGAAAGACCGTACCGAATCTCTCGGTTTAACAAGTAAAACGATTACAGAAATTGCAGGACGCGAAATTATTGGCGGTGTAGGTTATCGAATACCAGGCATTACGCTTGGCAAACTCCAGATACAAGGCAAGCCAATAAAAAGTGATTTGAATTTGAAATGCGATTTATCGTTTCGAAAAAACATAACTACCATAAGACGAATACAAGAAGGAGTGAGCCAGCCAACTGGTGGAACAAATATTATTTCGATAAAAGTTTCGGCTGATTATACGATAAGTAAAACGGTAAGTATCCGTTTATTTTACGACAGGATAATTAATAAACCAGTTATTTCTTCTTCATTCCCAACTACGAATACCAATGCTGGTATTAGTTTACGATTAACACTTTCTAATTAAGTTGTTGGCTCATTAGTGATTTTCGTATTCATTTCTTACTTATCTTTGCACCGCGTTCTTTATATACTTATCAAGAAAGGTGGAGGGATTGGCCCTGCGAAACCTTAGCAACCGTTTTGAATGTTTAATGTTTATTGATTATTGTTAAATTAAAACAATAATCATTAGTCAATAAACACTAATCAATTGAAAAAGGTGCTAACTCCAATTCAATGTTAAAGTTGAAAAAGATAAGTCAGAGTAATTTTAAATTAGAAATAAATAAAAATTATATATCTCCTCTGACTGTAAACGTTAGAGGAGATTTTTTTTGTAGCCCCTCCCAACCTCCCCAAAAGGGAGGAGGCAGGATGTAAAAAGAAGAAGATTAAAAAGAAATATGGAAGAAAATATAAACGATAAACAAAAGTCTCCTCTTCGGGGAGATTTAGAGGGGCTGCACTCCTCCCCTTCGGGGAGGTCGGGAGGGGCTGCTATTCGTGAAGAATTAGAAAAAAGAGTTTTAGTTATTGATGGTGCAATGGGCACTATGATTCAGCGTTACAAACTGACGGAAAAAGACTATCGTGGCGAACGTTTTAAAGATTGGCATAAAGATGTGAAAGGAAACAATGATTTACTTTCCATCACACAGCCCGAAATAATAAAAGCAATACATAAAGAATAACTTCGTGCTGGCGCCGACATTATTGAAACCAATACCTTCAGCGGTACTACCATCGCGATGGCTGATTACGGAATGGAGGAATTTGTGTATGAATTAAATTATCAATCAGCAAAGATTGCAAAGGAAGCTATTAACGAATTCCTTTTGGAAACGCCTCCCCCTGCTTCTTTCAAGGAGGGGGCTGGGGGGTGGTTCGTTGCTGGAGCAATAGGTCCAACTAATAGAACATTAAGTTTGAGTCCAAACGTTAACGACCCTGGATACCGCGCTGTTACCTTCGATGAAATGGTTACTGCATACACCGAACAAGTGCGTGGACTGATAGATGGCGGTGCCGATTTACTTTTAATAGAAACTATATTCGATACACTTAATGCGAAAGCAGCACTATTTGCAATACAGAATTATTGCGAAAAGATAAATAAGAAAATGCCAGTTATGGTTTCGGGAACTATTACAGATGCAAGCGGGCGCATCCTTTCGGGACAAACAACAGAGGCGTTTCTTAACTCCGTTTCTCACGTTGATTTATTAAGTGTAGGACTCAATTGTGCGCTGGGCGCGAAGGAAATGAGACCTTATTTAGAAGAACTTTCCAACAAAGCACCTTTCTATGTGAGTGCATATCCCAATGCAGGTTTGCCAAATCAGTTTGGCGAGTACGACCAGGATGCCCACGAAATGGGACATCAGATAGAAGATTTTCTGCAAGCAGGATTCTTAAATATTGTTGGCGGTTGTTGCGGAACTACTCCCTCACATATAAGAGAGATAGCTGCATTAGCAAAGAAATCAAAACCAAGAAAGAAACCACAAGCAGATACTTTGATGCACCTGAGCGGGTTAGAACCATTAACGCTTCGCCCTGAAAGTAATTTTATGAACGTAGGAGAACGAACAAATGTAACTGGTTCAAAAAAGTTTCTTCGTTTAATTAAAGATAATAATTATGATGAAGCACTCTCTGTTGCTTTAGAACAAGTGGAAGGCGGCGCACAGGTTATAGATGTAAATATGGATGAAGGGATGTTGGACAGCGAAGCAGCTATGACAAAGTTCCTTAATCTTATTGCTTCCGAACCTGATATTTGTAAAGTGCCAATAATGATTGACTCTTCTAAATGGTCAGTGATAGAAGCAGGTTTGAAGTGTGTACAAGGCAAAGCAATTGTAAATTCCATTTCATTAAAAGAAGGAGAGGAGAAGTTTATTGACTATGCACATAAAATAAAACAATACGGAGCGGCAGTAATAGTAATGGCTTTCGATGAAGTAGGACAAGCAGATACTTTACAAAGAAGAAAAGATATTTGTAAAAGAGCGTATGATATATTAGTTAACAAAGTAAACTTTCCTCCACAGGATATTATTTTCGACCCTAATATATTCCCTGTTGCTACAGGGATGGAAGAGCATCGCCTCAATGCGCTTGACTTTTTTAATGCTACAAAATGGATAAAAGAAAATCTTCCTTATGCAAAAGTGAGCGGCGGAGTCAGTAATGTTTCCTTCTCTTTCAGAGGAAATGATGTGGTGAGAGAAGCGATTCACTCTGCATTTTTATATCACGCAATTAAGAATGGAATGGATATGGGAATTGTTAATCCTGCACAGTTGCAGGTGTACGATGAAATTCCAAAGGACTTATTAGTGTTAGTAGAAGACGTGTTGCTGAACAGAAGGGATGATGCAACTGAGCGATTAGTAGAGCACGCAGAAACATTAAAAGGAGTATCAGGACAAAAACAAGAGAAAGATGAAGAGTGGAGAAAAGGTACGGTGGAAGAACGTTTGAGTCATTCATTAGTAAAAGGAATTGTAGAATATATAGATACAGATACAGAAGAAGCACGAGTAAAACTCGGCAGACCATTACACGTTATTGAAGGACCTTTAATGGCAGGAATGAATGTAGTTGGTGATTTATTCGGAAGTGGGAAAATGTTCCTACCACAGGTAGTAAAGAGTGCAAGAGTGATGAAGAAAGCGGTTGCCTATTTAGAACCATATCTTCAGCAAGAAAAAGAAGCAAACAAACTAGCAGGGATAGTTGGTAACGGAAGAACCAATGCTGGTAAGATATTAATGGCGACTGTAAAAGGTGATGTACACGATATTGGAAAGAACATAGTTGGGGTTGTATTGGCCTGTAATAATTATGAAATCATTGATTTAGGAGTAATGGTTTCTTGTGATAAAATTCTGGAAGAAGCTAAAAAACATAATGTAGATGTAATCGGGTTAAGCGGATTGATAACGCCTTCGTTAGATGAGATGGTTCACGTAGCAAAGGAGATGGAGCGTTTAGGATTTAAAACTCCCTTGCTGATTGGAGGTGCTACTACTTCTAAAGTGCATACTGCTGTGAAGATTGCGCAAAACTATTCGGGACCTGTGGTACATGTTAATGATGCAAGTAAATCAGTGCCTGTCGCAAGCAGTCTTATTTCAGAGGAGCTACGGGATGCTTTTATGGCTGATATAACAAAAGATTATGACAGGGTTCGTGAGCAAAATAAGAATGCACAATCTCAAAATAAATATATTTCAATTGAAGAAGCGAGAGCAAATAAATTCCCGATTGATTGGAGTAAAACAGAAATTGCAAAGCCGACATTTATAGGAAACAAAGTATTTACTGATTATTCATTAACAGAAATAGCTGAATACATTGACTGGACGCCCTTCTTTATTTCCTGGGAAATGAAAGGTTCTTATCCTAAGATACTGAAAGACCCGACAAGAGGGGAAGAAGCAAGAAAGCTTTTTGCTGATGCTCAAAAAATGTTGAAACATATTATTGATGAGAAATGGTTGCAGGCAAATGCTGTGATTGGTATTTATCCAGCCAATCAAATCAATGATGATGATATTGAAGTGTATGAAGATGTAAGTAAAGGAAAAGTTAAAACAGTTTTTCATTCTATCCGTCAGCAAACTAAAAAACCAATAGGACAATATAATGTTGCTTTAGCGGATTTTATATCTCCAAACTCCGCACTCCAAACTCCTGACTATATAGGAGCATTTGCAGTAACCACAGGTATTGGCATTGACGAACACGTTGCACGTTTTGAAAAAGACCACGATGATTATTCTGCAATTATGTTGAAAGCACTTGCAGATAGACTAGCGGAAGCATTCGCAGAATTGATGCATAAAAAAGTAAGAACAGAATTATGGGGTTATTCAAAAGATGAAACTCTTTCTACTGAAGAATTAATTAAAGAAGAATATGCCGGTATTCGTCCTGCACCAGGGTATCCTGCACAACCTGACCATACAGAGAAGCCTCTTTTATTTAAATTATTGGATGGAGAAAAAAATACTGGAATTCACCTAACAGAAAGTATGGCAATGTTCCCTACTGCTGCTGTAAGCGGTTTGTACTTTGCACATCCTGATTCTCATTATTTTGGAATAGGAAAAATTTGCAAAGACCAAGTAGAAGATTATGCAAAACGAAAAGGAATTTCTTTACAGGAAACAGAAAGATGGTTAGGACCAAATTTGGCATATTGATTTAATACAATTAATTTTGGAGCACAATTCAGAAAAATGAAACCTATTTACAAATACATATATTCTATTTTAATCTTTGTTTTTATTTCTTCTATTGCTTTTGCGCAAAAAGAAAATAAAACCAAATCAACTAAATATGATTTCCAAGGAGCTTATTTTAATGGACTTGCCAGGATAAAACAAAATCATAAATGGGGCTTTGTAAATAAAGATGGTAAGGAAGTGGTTAAACCAAAATACAATGAGGAAGAAAACTTTTCTGATGGTTTAGCAAGAGTTAGAAGAGAACGTAAATGGGGACTGGTAGATACCACAGGCACAGAAATAGTTACTCCAATGTTTGACTGGATTTATGATTTTGAAAACGGAAAAGCTAAAGTTACTCTAATGGGACAAGAAGCCTACATCAATAGGCAAGGACAGAAAGTGAATAAGTAAAAACTCTTTCTTCAAACCTACTGTTTTATTTCTATCATAATTTAATTAATATCTTTTTATACATTTGTACTCTAATCTTTAAAATAAACAAAAATGAAAAAAACCTTTACTCTTATTGTACTATTATCAATATCAATTATAATAAATGCTCAACCTACACCGCAACCACCTAATCCAGGGTTTGAAAACTGGACAGGAAGTGGAGCCACTATGGAACCTACCAATTATCATTCTAACGAAACAGGTACTGGATGGGCTACTTCGGGCGGGCAAACCTGCTTTCAGGATGCTACTACTTTTCATTCGGGCAGTTATTCTGCAAAAATAAAAACAATATCTTTTATCGGGCAGGCAGTTAATGGTTCATTAACTTCTGGTTTGGTGAATGCTCCAACAACAGTTAAATCCGATGGATACATTGGAACAATGCAGGGTGCTAACGGAACTGACATTAGACGCATTGCTTTTAATGGTCGCCCCGATAGTTTAATAGGATGGTATAAATATACACAGTCAACATCTACAGGTGGCACAGGAGGTGCGAATGAAATAGGAAAAGTGTATGCTATTTTGCACGTAGGTAATTATTACGACCCTTCCACTTCTAGTTCTTACCACCCTGATTCGTCTATTAATAAAATTGGGGAAGCGTTGTTTTTAACTCCTGCTTCTAATGTGGGCAGTTGGACGCGTTTCAGCGTTCCTTTCAGTTACGTTTCAGGAAATACTCCTGCTTATCTTTTATTGAATTGTACCTCTTCCAACAATCAGCTTACCACTGTTGCAGGTAGTATATTATGGCTCGATGATATTGGTGTGGTGTATCATCAATCTTCCGTAGGAATTAAAAACCCTGCTGCTACCGATGAAAGCATTAAAGTATACGCCTACAACAAAGAAATATTTGTTGATTTTATGAATAGAACGGATGAGGAATCTTCTATTTCTATTTTTGATTTAACCGGTAAATTAGTTTCCAAACAACAATTATCAAACAACAAATTAAATACATTTACTATGAATCAACTTAATTCAGGAATGTATTTATACGAATTAACCGGCATCGATTTTCATAAGTCCGGCAAACTATTAATCAACTAGTAGTAAAATTTATTATTAAAAACCCTGAACGCTAAAGGCAATCGTCAGGGTTTTTTTTATTCTAAAGAAATGATTTCACGCTTATTCGCTGTTGTAGTATTTTCACTTTTGTTTGTTTGTTCCGCATCGGCACAGCAAACAGGAGTGTTACGTGGAAAAGTTTCTGACGCTTCGTCAAAAGAATTATTACCCGGTGCTACTATTATTTTAATAAGTACTACTACTAAAGGCACCACCACCGATATTGATGGAAACTATTCTATGGTGCTTGACACGGGCTATCATCAACTTTACTGTACATACATAGGTTATGTTAATGATACATTTAATGTTACTATTACTGCGAATGCAATTACCGAAAAGAATATTTCTTTTCTACCTATATCTAAATTTCTTGAAACTGTTGTGGTATCATCCGGTAAATTCGACCAAAAGCTGGAAGAGCTAACCGTATCAATGGAAGTATTAAAACCAGCACTTATTAATAATAGGAATACAACTAGTGTAGAAACTGCATTGGAACAAGTACCCGGACTAACAATAATAGACAACGACCCACAAATACGCGGTGGCAGCGGTTTTACCTTCGGCGTAGGAAGTAGGGTAGCCATAGTAGAAGACGGAATCCCTTTATTAAGTGGTGATGCAGGACGACCAGAGTGGAGTTACATACCAGTAGAAAACATTGAACAGATAGAAATTATTAAAGGTGCTTCGTCCGTTTTATATGGTAGCAATGCGTTGTGCGGAGTAATAAATATCCGCACGGCATATCCGAGGAGTATTCCGAAAACAGTGGTGAATTATTCGGTTGGATATTATAGCAAACCCGACAACCCTGTGCAAGACTGGTATGGCAGCACACTACCTGTTATCACAAATCTTAACTTTTTACATTCAGAAATCATTAAAAAGAATTTAGACTTTGTTATTGGCGGCAACTTTAATATGGATCAAGGATACATTGGTCCGCCACCTGCGCAAATTCCTATTCCTGATTTTGCGAAGCCAACTATTGATACTTTATATCCGTTTAACAAAGCGGATATGATGAAGAAAAGAGGACGCATCAACTTTAATTTGCGTTATCGTTCTAAAAAATTTACTGGACTTAACTTCGGCATCAATGGCAATGGAATGCTTAACAAAACCAATATGGTACTTGCTTGGTATGATGATGGAAGAGGTTTGTATCAAGGGTATCCGGGTGCAGTGTTTCTTGAGAATCAAGCG
>CAILDT010000654.1 GCA_903833025.1 uncultured Bacteroidota bacterium
CATTTAAGATTAAAATTCTCGAAATAGAAAAATGGTCATAAACAAAAAGCTCCCTGCTATAATAGCAGGTAGTTTTTTGTTGAGTCACGCAAATTCATAACTCAAAATTCATAACTCATAATTACGTTTAATGTCCTCCTCCGTCAATCTCGCCTTCTTCCAGCGGAACAGTTTGTGGGCAGAAATCTTGTGGTTTACCTGGTTTGCTGTAATCGTAGGGCCAGCGATATACCGTTGGCAATTTGCCTGGCCAGTTTCCGTGCGTATGTGCCATTGGTGTTGTCCACTCCAATGTGTTGGAGCCCCAAGGGTTTTGTTCCGATTTCGGACCTCTAAACATTGAGTAGAAGAAGTTGAATAAGAATATTAACTGCACTATTACTGCAAGCATCGCGAAGCAAGTAATAAATACGTTAATGTCAACAAGGTTATCAAACATCGGGAAAGCCGAGTTAGAATAATAACGACGAGGTACACCTGCTAATCCCAAAAAGTGCATCGGGAAAAACACCCCATAAGCCGAAATAAATGTTCCCCAGAAATGGATATAGCCCAGTTTTTTATTCATATGGCGCAAAAATAACTTCGGATACCAATGGTAAACCCCCGCCAACATACCCAATATAGCCGACACACCCATTACAATATGGAAGTGAGCTACCACAAAATAGTTATCGTGAATAGGAATATCCAACGCTGAATCGGCAAGGATGATACCTGTTAATCCACCAGAAATAAACGTAGAAACCAAACCGATAGCAAATAACATTGCTGGTGTGTAACGGATGTTTCCTTTCCAGAGAGTAGTAATATAGTTAAATGCTTTTACTGCGGATGGTATCGCAATCAACAACGTGGTAAACACAAACACCGAACCGAGGAACGGGTTCATACCGGTAATAAACATATGGTGACCCCAAACGATAAACGATAAGAAACCAATTGCCATAATAGAACCAATCATCGCTCTGTAACCAAAAATTGGTTTACGAGAGTTAACAGAAATGATCTCGGAAGTGATACCCAATGCAGGTAATAAGATGATATAAACCTCTGGGTGACCAAGGAACCAGAATAAATGCTCGTACAAAATTGGGCTACCACCAGTTTGTTCCAATGCTTGTCCACCAATGTAAATGTCGGATAAGTAGAAAGAGGTACCTAAGCTTCTATCAGAAATTAATAATAACGCTGCCGAAAATAATACAGGGAAAGAAAGAACTCCTAATACTGCCGTTACAAAAAATGCCCAAATAGTAAGTGGCAATCTTGTCATCGACATCCCTTTGGTACGCATTTGCAACACCGTTACAATGTAATTTAAACCTGCAAGTAATGATGAAACGATGAACAAACTCATTGAAACCAACCAGAAAGTCATCCCTAATTTACTACCGTCCATTGCTTGCGGCAATGCACTTAAAGGAGGATAAACCGTCCAACCACCAGAAGCAGGACCTGTTTCGCAGAAGAAACCAGCCAACATAAATATACTTGATAAGAAGAAAAACCAATACGAAAGCATATTCAAAAAGCCAGAAGCCATATCTCGCGCACCAATTTGGTAAGGAATAAGTAAGTTGGAAAACGTACCCGATAATCCAGCTGTAAGCACCATAAACACCATTATGGTTCCGTGAATGGTAACCAAAGCCATATACATTCCAGGGTCAAGAATACCGTCTTTACCCCACTTATCGCCTAATAAAAAGTTGATGATAGCAAAATGTTCTCCTGGCCAAGCTAATTGCAAACGGAAAAGGAACGACATTGTCATCGCAAGTGTAGCCATAATAACGGCAGTTATTAAAAACTGACGAGAAATGACTTTGTGGTCCATACTAAAAATATATTTGGACACAAACGATTCTTCGTGATGATGGTCATCGTGTGCATCGTGGTGACCTGCGTGTGCTTCGTGATGTAGTGCTTCTGCTGACATATTGTTTAAATTCTAAATTCTAATTATTAAATTCTAATTCCTAAATTATTTTGCTGCTACTTGTTTTGTTTCTGTTGATTCTACACTTGCTGTAGCTGTTGCAGGAGCCGCTTTAGCAAAGAAAGGTTTTTTGGTGCTTAGCCACTTGTTATAATCCTCTTCGGTATCTACCACAATAGTCATTTGCATATTGTAATGGCTGTTTCCGCAAATTTTATTACACAATAAAATATAATCAAACTTCTGATTATTCAGTTTATCTCTCATTTGTTGAGTAGTAATAATGGGAGTAAAATGCAACATTGTTGTCATACCTGGTACACAATTCATCTGTGCTCTGAAATGCGGCATATAAGCACTGTGTATTACTTCTCTAGCATTCAATTTGAATTCTATTTCTTTGTTAATAGGAATATGAAATTCGTTTTTTACAATAATATCATCCATTCCTTTAGCATCTGTCGAATCCATTCCTAAAGGATTAGTATCAGTAATTAACTTGTAATTAGAATCACCTAATTCATTGTCTTTCCCTGAATAACGGCACGTCCATTTAAATTGTTCAGCATATAGTTGCAATACAATAGCATCTTTAGAAGCAGGAGCGGTAATTTTGTTCCACGCTTTTAATCCAAAGATAATGATAACAGCAAGTACAATAGCCGGAATAACAGTCCAAATCATCTCCAGCTTATTGTTGTGAGGGAAGTAAGTGGCTTTATTATTGGAACGACCGTAATATTTATACGCAAAATAAAACAAGAAGATATGAGTAACCACAAAAACGAAAAACAAGATAGCCATATTGAAATTAAACAACCAATCTAATCCAACACCGTGTTCGGAAGCTGATTCAGGTAGCATTTTTGGGACACAAACTATTAGCGTTTCAAGCACAAATGCAAAGAAAACAAACAAAAAGGTAAGCATAATTTTACCCATCATTCGGTTATCGCTATCAGTAACTTCGTGTTGCTTCTTTCCCTTTAAGCTTGTTGCAAGCTCATATACCCTTACCAAATAACCTATTGCAAATACTGCTAAAATAATGGCAGCGTAAACTAAAATCTTTGTCATATCTCTCTAAATTGTTTTATTATTTAAATTCTAAAATCTACTACTAAGTATTAATACTGATGATGTAAACTTTCATCCAAGTAAGGATGTTTTTGTACTGTTAATGGTGCTTTTGCAAGCGATTTGTGAACCACAAAAATAAGCAAGCCAACAAAACCCATACACGTTCCAATTTCTATCCAACCTAATTGATGGTCTCCTTTTACAGTTGCCGGCATTACCATATCGTACACATCTAACCAATGTCCGATAAGGATAATAGTACCAACAATAACTAAGAAGTAATAATTTCTTTTCGCATCGCGGCTCATTAATAAAACCATCGGGAAAGCAAAGTTCATAAAGAAAACTGTCCACATTAAACCCATATAACCGTATTTAGCCAAGCGGTCGTGGAAATAAACAATCTCTTCAGGGATGTTAGTGTACCAAATCAACATAAACTGACAGAACCATAAATAACTCCATAAGAAACTTACCGCAAACATCCATTTTCCGATATCGTGAATATGGCTTTGGTTTACTTGAGGTAAATATCCTTTACGTTTTAGGAATAAAACGGTAAGCATAATGGTTGTCATTGCAGAAATCCACATACCAGAGAAAGCATACCAGCCATACATAGTACTAAACCAGTGAACATCCAACGACATCATCCAATCCCAAGCAGAAGTGGAAGAAGTAACAGCAAAAAACACCAAGAACAAAGCACCTTTTCCCATATTTTTATAATGGATAGCTGTACCACCTTGCAAATCTTCTTCTAAAGAACGGTTACGGAATCCTCTTTGAAACAAATTCCAAATAACCAAATACGCAATTGTTCTTGTCCAAAAGAAAGCAGGGTTTAACCAAGTATGTTTATGCGCAATTAACGCATCGTATTTCGGAGAGGTTTTGTCAGTAACAGCAGGGTCCATCCATTGCCATAAATGATGAAAGTGAAACTGACCCGCAAGTATTAATAAAAACATAATAGAAGCACCAACAGGTAAATAACAGGAAACTGCTTCGTACACTCTTTTTACAGCTACCGACCAAGCTACTTCAGCAACATATTGCAATGCCATAAAGAAAGTTGCCAATAATCCTATTCCCATAAAGAAATAGCCATTTATCAATAAGTTTGCCCAGATACGAGTGTGTTGGTCTTCGGGTGAAGGTTGCGCAAAACCAGCTATAATTGAGATTAAACCAATTGCCATTAAAGCAAAAGTGAAATTCCTAGTTTTGTTTGTAAATGTATACGTTTCGTTATTCATATCAATTATATTGTTGTATTGCTTTAATAGTGTATTGCCAATTACTTATTACTTACTTTTCTTTCCTTTCGATTTTACTTTTACTTCTTTTGTTGCAGTAGAATCGGTAGCCGATGCCGCTGGCATTCCATCAGGGTGTTGTAAATGCTGAACAAACAAAACTAATTTCCATCTTTCTTCTTGTGTTAATAAAGAAGCGTGAGGTCCCATCAAGTTTCTACCGTAAGTAATAATGTAAAACAACTCACCTTCGGTCATATTTATTTTATCAGGAGCAGTATAGGGTGGTGGTGGTCCGGGTAATTTACCGCCAACTAATCCGTCACCTTGCCCAGTAGCACCGTGACAATGAACACAATATTTTCCATAAAGCTCCTCACCATCTTTGGTGTTTTTATCATTTCTTTCTAATGGATTGTGAGCATTTTGTTTCGCAAGTTCCAACCCTTCAGGAGTGTTAGCATAAGGAAAAGGCAGATAGCCTCTAGCAATAGTTCCTGCAACAGGAATTCTATTTGTTTGGATAGTATCAAAAGTACCATCGCTTTTCTTTATTAAAGAATAAGAGTTGGTTTCCAATGACGGAGAACGATACATATCTGGCATATACTCTACTCCAGGGCTATTTGCATCGTGCTTAGAGCAAGATGTAACGGCAATGGTAATACACCCGCAAACTGCCATTAAAGAGATAAAACTTGTTATTTTTCTATTCATATCGATGAAATTCTAATTCCTGTACTTAAAGTTATTATTGTTTATTTCAATAGCTCCGTCTTTTCTTAACATTGCTTCAAGGTTACTTCTGTTTTCTTCTTTTGTTTCAATCACCATCATAAATTTATCATCAGTAGTGCGAGGGTCAGGATTCTTTGGTTTTGCTCCTGGAACTAACCAACATCTCAAGTAAAAAGTAATTGCCATACCGTGAGCAGCACAAAGAACTGTACTTTCAAATGTGATAGGAATAAATGCAGGAACGTTCATAAAATATGCGAAACTTGGTTTACCTCCAATATCAGTAGGCCAATCGTGAATCATCATATACCACATCATTAATGTTGCTAAACTTAATCCAGTAAGTCCATAAATAAATGCACAGATAGCTATCCAAGTTCTTGGCAAACCAATCACTTCATCTAACCCGTGAACAGGGAAAGGGGAAAACACATCTTTTATTCTGATGCCATTGGAACGAAGCGTTTTCGCACTTGCCAACAATGGCACTTCGTCGTCAAATATTGCGTGAATTGTTATGTTACTCATAATTTTATTTTTATAATTCTAAATTAATCCTAATGGTGAAGTTTCGCTTTATCTTTATATTCCTGTCCTGATGATTTCATAATAGATTTCAACTCTGCTTGCGCAATAACAGGGAAATAGCGTGTAAACAACAAGAAGAAAGTAAAGAACATTCCTATCGTTCCTGTAAAAATACCAATATCAACAAAAGTTGGGTGGTACATATTCCAAGTAGATGGTACAAATGTTCTACAAAGAGTAGGAACAATGATAACAAATCGCTCGAACCACATACCTATGTTAACAATGATTGACATTACAAATGTAAATGCAAGATTGGTTCTTAATTTCTTTATCCAAAACACTTGAGGAGAAACCACGTTACAAGTCATCATAGCTGCGTACGCCCACCAATATGGTCCTGTAGCTCTATTAATAAAGGCATATTGTTCGTATTCAACACCTGAATACCAAGAGATAAATAACTCTGTTAAATAAGCAACTCCAACAATTGAGCCTGTTACAATGATAATAATATTCATATACTCAATGTGTTTAACAGTGATATAGTTTTCTAATCTATATACTTTTCTCATAATAAGCAAGAGCGTTAACACCATCGCAAAACCAGAGAAAACCGCACCAGCAACGAAATAAGGAGGGAATATAGTGGTATGCCAACCCGGAACTACTGATGTAGCAAAGTCCATAGATACAATAGTGTGTACAGAAAGTACCAACGGAGTAGCTAAACCTGCAAGTACTAAAGATACTTCTTCAAAACGTTGCCAGTCTTTTGCTCTACC
>CAILDT010000655.1 GCA_903833025.1 uncultured Bacteroidota bacterium
TTCACTGGGCGGCAATGGCAAACTATATTAATGGTGATGATAATGCTGCAATGTTTTTGCATAAAAACAATTTGAAACATTATGCCGAATTAGCTCATAAGATACAAGCAAAAATTAGAAAGGAAGGCGATGAAGGGACAGGTATTTTTAGCGGACCATTTAAAGTACAAAAATAAAATGCGAGTAATAGCCAACATACCACATCCTAAAATATCTATCACTATTTTTTCGATGAATGATAAGTATCAAATAAAATTTGAAGCCGGACCGATGGAACAGATTTTTAAAATTGCACATAGCGAGGTAAATGGTGTTGAAGGCATCAAACAGTTAATAGATGATGCGTTTTTAGAAAAAGTGATGGAACAGTTTAATCAAATGTATTTATCTTTTAAAGAGGCGAAGGGACGGATGTCAGATGTCGGATGACAGGATGTCTAAAAAGAATATAGCAATGCAACAATATAGCGGTTTCATAATATGATAAAAAAAGTAAGTATAGTATCCCTGATTTTAGTTTGTTGTTTGGCATTTACCACTGCGCCAACTTATCAAATTGCATTGTTGAAATATGGTGGAGGTGGAGATTGGTATGCAAATTTAGAAACATCTTTACCCAACTTAATTAAGTTTTGCAATGAAAATTTAAAAACAAATATTAATACTGAACAAGCAATTGTTGAAGTGGGTAGTCCTGATATTTTTAATTATCCTTTGATACATATTACCGGGCACGGAAACATTGTTTTTAATTCGCAGGAAACAGAAAATCTTCGCAATTATTTAATTGGTGGCGGGTTTTTAGAAATATCGGATAATTATGGAATAGATAAATTTATGCGTCCGCAAATGAAACGGGTTTTTCCTGAACTTGATTTTATCGAACTTCCTTTTTCGCATCCCATTTATCATCAGAAATATGATTTTAACAATGGCTTGCCAAAAATTCACGAGCACGATGGCGGACCTGCGCAAGGTTTTGGGCTGATTTATAAAGGGCGTTTGGTTTGTTTTTATGATTACGAATGTGATTTGGGAGATGGTTGGGAAAGCTACGAAGTTCATAAAGATTCGCCCGAAACGCACCAAAAAGCTCTGAAAATGGGAGCGAATATTATTCAATATGTATTGATGGGAGGGGAAAATACGGGTAAGAAATAACACCTTGCATTTTCCTTTCAACATAAAAATTGGCTCCGCCGAAATACCTGTTCATTTTATTTTCGAAATACTGGCGTATTTTATTTCTTATAACTATTATGCTTTTCTTCGAAAAAAAAATAGTGATTTAATTTCATCGGAACATAGAATCCTTATTTTTGTTGGTGCGGCTGCGGGTGCATTTTTATTTTCAAGAGTAATTGGTGTTTTAGAGGTGCCAACTTCTTTGTTCGATCCAAACACAAATTTTTCTTATTACATAAACAATAAAACAATAGTTGGTGGTTTATTAGGCGGATTGATAGGAGTGGAGGTTATTAAAAAAATAATAGGCGAAAAAAACTCTTCTGGAGATTTGTTTACCTATCCCATTATTTTGGCAATGATAATAGGGAGAACTGGGTGTTTTTTAGCAGGAATTGACGACCATACTTTTGGAAACCCAACTTCTCTCCCTTTGGGAATTAACTTTGGAGATGGAATTGCGCGACACCCCACTAATTTATACGAAATACTATTTCTAATTCTGATTTGGATTTTACTTTTATCAATCGAAAA
>CAILDT010000656.1 GCA_903833025.1 uncultured Bacteroidota bacterium
AAAAATAAAAGAAGAAATAAATAAACTAAAATCTATTTCGTCTGATAATATTATTACTCCAAACATTTTTAATATTGATGAGTATGCTCAAAAAGTAGAAAAAACATTATTCAATTTTCGTAACGAAATAAATTCACCAATAAATTCTATTGAATATTCGTCTGAAAATTTACACCTCGAATTTGAACGCATCATCAATTATTTTAATACCCTTTCTTATTCGGCATATCCAACCGAAGCATTAGGTAGAGCTTTCGCTTATGTAAACACAATAATGAGCACGACGCCTGAAACCATAGAACCAGCAGATGCACGAGAAAAGAAAAAGAAATTTATTGCTTTGTTAGAAGGTTACAATATTCTAAATTCGAAACGAGCTGCCGAATTTTTTATTTCTAACGGAGTATATTTTGTTGATGATGAATTATTCTGGATTCTGTCGCAACCTAAAGGCGAAATACTTTTTGAATTTATGATTTCTCTTTTGTCAATTAATCAATCGTTCGAAATTTTAAATGATGCTAAATCAAGGACACGGTTTTTAACTGGAAACTTAATTATTCCTCCTGAAAAAGAAATAAGCTCAACTATTGAAGAAGAAATTACTGCCGAAGAACAAGTAGCTGAAAAGAAATTAAAAAGAAAAATTATTTTTAATGAACTAAAACCTTTCATCAAAGTTGGCATCATTGTTCTTAATCTTTACGCTGTTTTAAAAATGATTTTTCATTGGTATTAAGAAAATAGTTCTTAATACCAATTTTTCATTGTTCAAAACCACGTTGATAACATTAATTATTTCTTTAATATTTACCTTTATTTTAGCTATAATTTTGAGCAAACACAAAAATCTTTATAATGAACGAGCTTACAGATAGAGAAAAAGAAGTATTACAATCCCAAAACACCCCAAAAACAAACTCGTTAGAAAACGCGAGCTTACAAAGCAAACGAGCCAATATTTTACAAAAGCACATCAGAACAAACAATAACGAACCCGTTGATGATGCCGATTTATACAACAACGTACCACAAAATTTTATTGATTCGGAAGAAGAATTAGAAAAAGAAATTGAATTATTAAATCTTAAAAACGAATTATTAAATCTTAAAAAATCACAGCTAACAAAACAACCAAACGAGATACACGAAAAAGATTTTAATAAAGTTCTTGATAAACTATTACCCGATTTCCTTCACGAAATTTCATCACCCATTTCTTCTGTAGAATATTCTGCAGACAATTTACTGGTAGAATATCAAAAAATAATTTCATCATTTATTTCCATTGCCGAATCTAACGAACCAATAGAAGGCTTTCAAAAAGTAGTTGCTTTTATTTCTTCAGCCAGCAACATTTCTTCTATTTCTATTGAAGGAAAAGAATTGCGCGAACAGAAAAAGAAATTTATTGCCGACCTAACTCACTACCAAATAAAACATCCACAGCGAGCAGCCGAATTTCTTATTTCAGCAGGTGTGTTTGGTATTAACGAAAAATTGCACTGGATAATTAAACAACCACAAGGGCATTTATTATTCGACTTACTCATTTCTCTTTTATCAGTAAAACAATCGTTCACCGTTCTCGATGCTGCAAAAACTCGTAGCAGATATTTAGTATCTACCTTAAAAAATTATACCAACAAACTTCCTGATTCTGAATCCGAACTATTTGATTTAAAAACCTCTATCGAAACAGCAATCGTATTGGTAAAACAACGTTTAAAATCCTGCAACTTCTCATTTCATTACAATGCCGATTGTTTTATTGACGGAAACATTCAACACATCGTCCACGTTTGGATAAATTTATTGTCCAATGCCGTAGAAGCAACTCACGGCACAGGCACCATTTCTGTAAACGTTTTTAAAGAAAACGAAACAGTAGTAGTTTCTGTTACCGACAACGGACCCGGAATACCACCCGAACTTATCACCAAAATATTTACCCCATATTTCACCACCAAGAAAAACGAAGGTGGTACCGGCATCGGCTTAGACATTTGCAAAAACGTAATCACCTCCATTGGCGGTAACATCTCCGTTTCTTCCAAACCAGGCAACACCACATTCACCGTTCGGATAGTAAAATATGCAGGAAATACTAAGTAAATTTACAAAAGAAACAGGAGTAAACATTGCTCCTTCAACCGTTGTTTCTCAACCAAAGGAACACTGCATTTTAATTATTGATGACGACCAAAACCTTGTCCTCACAATAAAAGAAAAACTCTACAACGTAGAAGATTTTTCATTCACCATCGAAACTGCCATCGACCCATTTATGGCTCTCGAGTTAATGAAAACACTCAAAGAAGAAGGACAAGACATTTCACTAATCATCTCCGACTTATCAATGCCAGGTATGCAAGGCAACATACTTCTGGAGGAATCAATGAAGTATTTTCCCAACGCCAAAAAAATACTAATGTCCGGCAACCCAACGTTAGATGCAATTATACACTCTTTAAATTCAGCCAACATTTATAGGATGTTAACCAAACCTATTGACGATTTAGATTTTCAAACCACCATAAAACAAGCAATAGAAGCAGTAGAATTAGAATCAAAACTTGTAGAAACAAACTCAAAACTACTTCACCTCAACACAAATCTCTCTAAAATAGTTGACGAAAAATTACACGAAATAAAAAACAAAAACAAACAGCTAACCGACAGCATTCATTACGCCGGACTAATACAAAAATCAGTACTATCCTGCGAAACCGAATTTGCTAACGACATCCCAAACGCATTCACACTCATTCTCCCCAAAGACATCGTAAGTGGCGATTTCTTTTGGTATCATAACGACGAAAACCAACTATCCTATTGTATGGCGGATAGCACCGGACACGGCGTACCAGGCGCATTCGTATCCCTACTTGCATTCGGTTCACTTCGCGAATCATTCGAACGCACAAAACTAAAAAACGATTTAAGAACCATCATTTGCAAAGCAAACAACC
>CAILDT010000657.1 GCA_903833025.1 uncultured Bacteroidota bacterium
AAAAAGTTTTTGTGATGAACGCCCAAAATTAAATCGCCGCCTAATTGGTATGCGTTTTCGGAACGGGTGGTGGAATATTGTATATCTTCGATTGATTTTTCAAATGTTTGGCTTTTATAGTATAAATATTTATAATCGAATTGTGCTTCAAAATATGCTCGTCTTCTTTTTTCGAAATAAAATTTATTGTAGAGCCGAATTACTATTCCGGAGTAGGCGGTGGTGGGATGTTCTATTTGATTTAAAAATGGAATATTTTGATAAAGGGATTTATCGGGATAGATAAAACCTAAGTTGGCACCTGCGGATAATTTTTTGAGGTATGGGTAATCGGCATAAATGCTTACTTCGTTTATTAGTAGTTGAATTATATTTACAGAAAAACGTAAGGAATGATTTTGAGTTTCGGTTTGTTTTTTTGGAATTGAATCTTGTGAAAAGGAATTAAAGGAAATGAGTTGTGATGTGAAAAGGAAGTAAAGGGGAAGAAGTATAATTTTTGTTTTCACAATTTTTTATCAATTATTGTTTTATCCATATTGAGCCGTTTCGCATAAAAAAAGCGATGAAGCCCTGTGACCTGCTGTAATATATTTTGGTAGGAAATTGAGTATTGGTTGAGTTTGTTTGGATTGAAAATATATCGCTGTATTGGATATTATTAACTGTGAGTGTTTGAGTGGGTATATCTAAGGAATACAAATTTAGAAGAGGAGTAAAATTATGCTGAACTAATATTCTCCAACTGCCAAGTTGGTTTTTAAGAGTAGTGCCTTGGGATTCGGATTTTGGTTGACATCCTTGTCGTGTATCGCAAGCGCGATAATCTTCAAATTGAGTTATCTGCAATGAATCTATTGCGTTAGAAATATTATTTTTGAAGTAAGCGACTGTGTATGGTAATAGATTGGTGCTCTTATATTGATAACAAATAAATGATTTTTCTTCGTCTGTTAATGCATCTTGACAAGGGTCGCATTTAGTATCGCAGGAGTTAAAGAGAAAGAGGAGTTGAAGGGAGAAAAGAAAAAGTATTGTTTTTATTAGTGGGTTCATTTGAATAAAAATTACTTGTCAAAAGTAGGGATTATTTTTTAATGAATATGTAGGGAATGGTTCAACCCCTAACGGGGTTGTTTTTTTGTGGGTGGTTGTTTACCCCCAGTTTCACTGGGGGCTATTGATATTTGACACCTACGGAGTCTTACAAATTCGGTGTTTTTACCACCCCCTTTATCCCCCTCCTTGAAGGAAGGAGGGGGGTGTTGTTTCTTGAAGGTTGTTATTAAAACGTTTGAAAAAGCGATGAACTTGCAATTTGCGCCCGACCCGCGCGAAGTATACTTTTTTTGCATTGCTGCCGCAGGCAATTTAATTGAAGAAAAAAAGATACCGCGTGTGGGCGGGAAGAATGGTGAGATGAAATGGGATGTTGCCGCCCTGATTTTTATTTTTTGATAAAAGGGCAACCAGATTTATAAAAGGGCGACCACATTTATAAAAGGGCGACCAGATTTATAAAAGGGCAACCACAAGGGTTGCCCCTACATTGTATTTTAGCCCTCGATGACCACTCCCATCGCACAAAATTTATCAATCCGTTGCTCCACACGTTTTTTGGGAGTGAGTTTTTCTAATGTTTTTATATGTTTTAGGATTTCCTCTTTCACTGTTTTAAAAACCTCCTCGTGGTTGGTATGCGCGCCACCAATGGGTTCTTTGATGATGCCATCAATAAGTTTATTGCCAAGCATATCGTCGGGCGTAAGTTTCAATGCTTCTGCTGCGCGCTCCTTATTGTTCCAATTTCTCCACAATATGGACGAACACGACTCGGGCGAAATGACCGAATACCAAGTGTTTTCGAGCATCAGCACCCTGTCGCCAATGCCAATGCCAAGCGCACCACCAGAGGCACCTTCGCCAATGATGATGCAAATAACCGGCACTTTTAACTGGCTCATTTCCATCAAATTTCTGGCAATTGCTTCGCCTTGTCCGCGCTCTTCGGCTTCAATGCCGGGGAAAGCACCAGGCGTATCAATAAAAGTAACAATAGGTTTATTAAATTTTTCGGCAAGCTTCATCAATCTCAATGCCTTGCGGTACCCTTCAGGGTTGGGCATCCCGAAGTTTCGTATTTGGCGCATCTTAGTATTAATACCTTTCTGCTGCCCTATAAACATTACCGTTTTTCCATCAATACTGCCGAAACCACCCACCATTGCTTTGTCGTCTTTCACGGTTCTGTCGCCGTGCAATTCAATAAAAGTATTGTCGGTTACGGCATTTATATACGCCAGTGTATAAGGTCTATCAGGGTGTCGAGATGCCTGCACACGCTGCCAAGGAGTTAGTTTAGCATAAATTTCTAAGCGAGCATTTTTAATCTTTTCCTCAATATCGGAAGTGGTTTTTGAAACATCCACACCTGATTTTTCGGCTACTTGTTTAATCTTTTCTAACTGTTCGAAAAGTTCTTCAATCGGTTTTTCAAAATCTAAATAATTCATCGTTTTTTATTTATTGGGAATGCGAAAGTAGTAAAATTTATGGATACAAAACATTTTGTGAGAAGCAACTAATGAACTAATAAACGAGTGAAC
>CAILDT010000658.1 GCA_903833025.1 uncultured Bacteroidota bacterium
CTTTTTTATTCTTACGAGTTTGGTTCCATTCTCTGAGTTTACGGCCGGGTGAATTCCACCAATTACTTTTTTTTGTTTTTGCTTGCGTTTTATCGGTATACCAATTACTGTCATTCTCATAAAAATTTTTATATTTGGCTAACTTACGTTTTGTTGTAAATCTATTATATACCTTTTTTCCATAAGTTTTAATTTTACCTGGAAGTTCTCTCAAAGTTCGGCCAAATTTTTTATACATTGGTACATATTTTGATTTATGTTTAAAATAGGTTTTATTTGTATTAATTGAGGTTTTGTATCTTATAGGCGTCCTCATAGAAAATCCAGTTTGAATTTGTTTTTTATCTTCTTGCGAAAGTGATTTGACTGGTGATGGTGATGCTGAAGATAAATGTTTATAAGGAACCGTTAGAAAATGGTTTATTAAATCTGCATTTGTTAGTTTCGATGATGATCGACTACTCATGATTTATATATTATAAAAAGAAAAAATAATGAATAATTATTTAAACGCACCATGTCTACTCCTTTGCAAAACTCTGCCTAAACATGGCCGCACCGACCGGCTACATCTATTGCATCACCAACCCGACCTTTAAAGCCGACCACACCTATAAACTCGGCTACACGGGCAGCGAGGTGCCGATTGACCGAGTGCGGAAGAAACTGCTTCAGCGCTATGGGACGTATTTCGGGACACCTGAATGCGTCGGCCTCCTAAAGGTTCTTACGCCCGCCTTGGCGGAACGGCGCCTCTTTCAGCTGTTGACCGAGTTTAATACGCAGAAGGAATTCTTTCAAGCGGATTTCGAGACGGTGATTCGACCGGCTTTGGAGGTCGTGGGGCGGGAGTTTGGGGGGGAGGACGAACCAATAACTACAGCGTCACCTACTACCGAAATAGTCCATGAATTTATTGACAACAAGCGGGTCTTTAATTGTTCATCTTGCGACTACAATACTTCACGTAAAAGCAGTTATGATAAACACAATTTATCTAGCAAGCACCAACAGTCTAAGTTAGCAAATGACAAACCATACCAATGCCAATTTTGCAAAGAAAGATTTACCCATGCATCAAGTTTCTCTCGCCATAAGAAAACTTGTATCAAAACTAAAACGCCTATAGAAATGCCGTTGCCAGCAACTCTAGAAACCACCGCAGAGGTCCCTCCATCTTCACAAAATGTAATGTTAGACCAATTATTAGCAGCCAATTCCTTACTTTTAGAAGTCGTTCGCAACAATGCCGATATGCAGAACCATTTGATGGACGTTTTAAAACAAAACCAAGAGCTGCAAAAGGCTATGTTGGAATTATGTCAAAAAAATATGGCGAAAAACAACATCACGATTGATGTTAAATAAATCGTTTGTTTGAACTTTTGCCACTACATAAAATCGGATGTCAGGCATGGGAGGGGAACATCAAAAAACAGAACTTTTCAAACCTTTTTTTGGTTTTTCGGGTTTTGGACATTTATTTTTGTCCAAACTGTAAAATTGAACAAAGCGGTCGCTCGAAACGTGTAAAAAAACGGGTTGTGACCATTATGCTCTAAATTCCGTTTTTTTATGAGAAAAAAGTGTGACGTTAAATTTTTCAAATTTTTCCGGCGTTTTTCTTGTTAAAAGGATTTAGGACCATTTCGGTCGGCGTTCCCATCGGTTCGAACGGCGTTCACGCATCGAATGAGAAAATATTTTA
>CAILDT010000659.1 GCA_903833025.1 uncultured Bacteroidota bacterium
GATCTGAAAAATTATTCCAGCATCAGCAATTATGATTCAAGAAAAGGATATTGATAAATATGCTATACCTAAATTGATTGAGAATTATTTGTTGGATAGAATCTCTTTGTAATTTAAGGGAACTAATGTTTTCTATTTCTTTAGCTCTCCGTTTTTATAATTTTCTACTTTAATAATTTTTCCATCCTCATCTGTTTCGTTCCAGCTTCCTTCTTTTTTCCCGTGAACATACTTTCCTGTGATTTTTATTTTCCCGTTTTCAAAATATTCTTTGTATGGTCCTTCTTCTAAATTACTAACCACATTCACTTCCGAATTTACATTTCCATTTTTATAAAACGATTTCTCCATACCATCTATCGCCCCCATTTTATAATTGTATTCCATATTTATTTTTGCTTCAGGATAAAACCATTGAGTAATTCCATTTCGCATTCCGTGAAAATAAATTGCTTTCTCTTGTATTTTCCCATCCTGATAATAAAGATTTTTCTTTCCATTTATAACACCCATTGAGTATTCTGTTTCTGCACTTGGGCGTGCTCCCGAAAAATAGTTAATACACATTCCGTTTAATGTATCGTTTACATAATAATATTTTTGGGTGTAATATCCGCCTTTGTCAAAGGTTATGCTCAATCCGTTTTTCCTTCCATTTTTATATTCATCTAAATTGTTGATTGCCCCATTGGAATAATATCCAATCCACAAACCTTCTTTTTTATCATTTTGATAATTGCCATACCAATCTGTTTGTCCTGTTTTTTCCTTCCACAAACCAGTCTTTTTTCCGGCAGTATCCATTTTGTTAGTATCAGCCTGAATTGTTGTTATTGCTCGTGTGGAAAGAGAAATAAATAAAATAGTACATAGTAAATATAGTTTAGTTTTCATAATTAAAAGTTTAAAGTTAGTGATGCAAAATTATTGTTTTTTAAAAATTGATAAATCAAAAATAATATTAAAATTTGTTAAACGCTACAACCATTTTCGTTTTCTAAAATAAAGAATAAGCGAAACTATTATTGTTATCATAACACCCAAAACAATATAATATCCCGACTGCGCTTTCAGCTCCGGCATATTTTCAAAATTCATTCCATACACACCTACAATAAAAGTTACAGGAACAAATATGGTGGTAATAATGGTGAGTACTTTCATAATTTCATTCATCCGGTTACTAACACTCGATAAGTAAATATCCATCATCCCAGAAAGTAAATCGCGGTAAGTTTCAACAGTATCAATCACTCTCACAGTATGGTCGTGTACATCACGAAGATAAATATCAGTACTTGGTTTTATTAATTGCGTTTCGCTTCGCTCTAAATTATTTATTAATTCGCGCATTGGCCACACTGCTTTGCGAACAAAAATCATTTCGCGTTTCATTAAATGTAATTTCTGCATCGTTTCTTTTGTCGGATTAGAAATTAAATCTTCTTCCAGTAATTCTATTTTATCACCTATCTTTTCGAGGATATTAAAATAACAATCTACCACAGCATCTATTAAAGCATACGCTAAATAATCAGCTCCCATCTTCCTGATTCGTCCTTTGCCAGTGCGTATTCGAGTACGTATCATATCAAACGCATCGCCACCATCAACCTCTTGAAAAGAAATAACCATTCCTTCCATTAACACCACGCTTAATAGTTCCGAACGAAGTTCTGTATCGTAACTTATCATCTTCATAATAGCTACCACATAGTTTTCAAAGTCTTCAAACTTGGCTCTCTGGCTTGTGTTCACTACATCTTCCAAAGTCAAAGGATGTATGTTAAATTGTTTCCCTATTTTTTCTACCAGCTCCGTATTATGTATTCCATCTACGTTTATCCATTTCACCATAGTTGGATTTATATGATTCATACACTCATCAATATCGAAAAAATCTTTTTCAATTACTTCCGTTTCGTTGTATTCTATCAATGTTATTTTTACCTTGTCGGTATGGTCTTCACCATAATAAATAACAGTTCCGGGAGGTGCGCCTGTTTTATTTTGTAAGTCGTACATTGTTTTATATATTTTAATTACTCATTTCCTTCTTCACTCTCTTCACTTTCTTCTTCAACTTTCTTTTTATTTTTATTTCCTTCCATCACAATTACTATTTCTCCTTTTATTGTTTTTGTTTTAAAATAATCGACAAGTTCTAATAAAGTTCCACGTTTATTTTCTTCAAACATTTTAGTTAATTCTCTTGATACCGCTCCTCTTCTTTCTGCTCCAAAAAATTCGATAAACTGCTCCAATGCTTTAACTAAACGGTGGGGCGATTCGTAAAAAACTATAGTGCGTTGTTCGTTAATCAATGATTTTATCTTAGTTTGTCTTCCTTTTTTCTGCGGAAGAAAACCAACAAAAACAAATTCATCGCAAGGCAATCCCGAATTTACTAATGCTGGTACAAATGCTGTTGCGCCTGGCAAACATTCCACTTCTATCCCTTTTGCAATACATTCTCTTATCAATAAAAAACCTGGGTCGGATATTCCGGGCGTACCTGCATCGGTTATTAATGCTATGTTTTCGCCATTTTTAATTCGTTCCGAAATCATCTCCACTGTTTTATGTTCGTTGTGTTGATGATGTGCAAACATTTTTTTATCAATGTTTAAATGCTTTAATAATATTCCTGATTTACGGGTGTCTTCTGCTAATATTAAATCTACTTCTTTTAAAATTCGTATTGCCCGAAGTGTTATATCTTCAAGGTTTCCGATAGGTGTTGGTACTATATATAGTTTCATTTATAAAATTAATTGTTATTCCTGTAAATACATTCCAAACTTTGTTATCAATTGAAACAAGTTTTGAAATTCGTTCAAAGGTAATGTTTCTGCTCTATCATAAATGTCGTGATACGCTTTTATTCCTCCCATTGTATAAATAAAACAAGCGTGTACTCCCGCTTCTGAAAAATAATAATGGTCGGAATTAGCTGCTTTTCCTCTAATCTTCACATCTTTTATAAAACTATTCTCCGTATTTATTTCTTTTAGTTTATCAAATTCTTTTTTAAATATTGTTCCATTCACCACAGTAATGCCTTCTTCGCCCGTTCCCATTATATCCATATTCAAAAGAAATTTAATTTGCGCTAAAGGAAATAAAGGATGCTCCACATAGTATTTACTACCTATCAAACCTACTTCTTCTCCGCAGAAAGCAATGAAGGCAACTGAACACTTTGGTTTATTTTCGGGCAAAGAATAATGTTTTGCAAGGTTAAGCAACATAGCGCAACCACTTGCATTATCATTTGCTCCGGGGAAATAAACATCTTTCCCCATTTGACCTAAGTGGTCATAATGAGCTGTGAAAACTATAAAAGAATCAGGGTAAACAGAACCTTTTACATAACCAATTATGTTTTGAGAGGGATGATTTGGGATAAATTTATTTTCAATTTCAACTGTGCCTTCATATCCTGTAGGATAGTATCTTGGTTCTGACAAAATCTGTATGGTTGGGTACTGATTTACTTTTTGAGATGGTTCCCAAGTTAATTTATCCACCACTTCAATTATACCTTCGGCATTAAAATAATTGTCTTTTACTTTGGTATAAAATGCTTTTTTGTTTTTATCTTTTATTTTTCGTTCATCAACAATTATAAACTCACGTTTTAAATCTTTTTTCTTAAATTTATTAAAAGTAATTTCATCATTTGCATACATTGAATCGAAAATAACTGTAGATAAGTCGCATGATATATTTCCTGAAGCACCCCCTATTAAATAATCTTTACCTGCAATCCAGTCTGTTATATCAGGCGAACAATTATATGCGTCATACATCCAAAAGAACTCCTTTCCAGGAAAAGTATTTACTGCAAAACTTAACCTTTGATAATAATCTCCTTCACCAAACGTCCTTAAACCAAAACTTTCGTACTCATTTTTAATATAATTTGCAGCAATACTATCGCCTCCGTTTACATAACCTCTGCCGTGCATACTATTAGATGCGAGGGTATCCACAATCTTTCGGGCATAAGTGTAAGCATCTCCCCTTTTTATCTCTTGAGAGAAAAGAAATCGGGAAAATAGAAGGAAAATGAAAACAAAATATGTCTTTTTTTGGAGAATCATTGTTTTAAATGCAGTAAATATTGTGGTTTATTTTGGAAAAAAATTAAGATTTTTGCTCACCCAAAAAGTCATTTAATCTGTTTATAAAAGTAATTTTGTCAAAACCTAAAGCAAACTTTTCAATGTTTATAGGTGTTTTCCAAAACTCAAGACTTTTTGACCAAAACCCAAGACTTTTGACCAAAACTCCCGAAGATTTTCAAAAACTCAGGAAGATTCGTCTAAAACTCCAGAAGATTTGCCTAAAACTCCCGAACATTTGCCCAAAACTCCCGAACATTTGCCCAAAACTCCCGAAGATTTTCAAAAAGTCTGGAAGATTCGCCCAAAAGTCTTGAGTTTTGATTTATAAGCAATTTCTTTTTATTTCAAAGCAACAGTTTTTGATTTTTAACCTTTGGTTTTCTATTCAAAAGAATGAACTTTTAAATCAAAACCATTTTGTTTTTTGCAAAAATCAAGTAGTTTTCTAAAGTTCCCTTAACTAAATTTCCTTTTTACCAAATCAAGCAATCGTTTTACAGTTTCATTATCCGCATCCCAATTATAATTCGATTGAAATGTTTTTAAATTTTCAATAGCAGTATCTATGTTATCCGAATTGTTCAACTTTTCAATCGCATTAGCATATTCCTGTGCATTTTTCTGAAACAATTCATTCGTAAACTGAAATTTATCGTTAATGCCAATAAAGGTTTTTATGTCTTTTGAAGTAGGTTTTGGTGTTTCAACAGGAGGTTTTACTTCTTCTTTAATAACCACCACTTCCTCTTTCTGTTCCATTACAATTGGTTGGGGCACCACCACAATTGGCATTTCTACTATTGCTTCCGCTGGTTTCTCAACCTCTATTTCTTCCGGAAGGGAATTTAAATAATTAAAAATGATAGATTTTTCATACAACTTTTCAATTTTATGAAGTATAGCTTCCAACTCCAATTGAGGAACGTATTTAGTGTTTCCAATATTATCAGAGTGTTCTTTTATGCTGTCAATTAAAGCAGCAATTTCTTTTCTAACTTGGTATTTCGACATATAATTTATATTTTAAAGGTTGAAATATTACAACGTCTTTTTTAACTAATTTCGTTGCTCATGATTGTTTTTATTATCATTTTAAATTATTTTATCAAAAAGAGGTTAACTACTCTACTTTTTTATTTGATGTACTTTTGTATGTTGTTTAAAGTGGAGAATAAA
>CAILDT010000660.1 GCA_903833025.1 uncultured Bacteroidota bacterium
CGTTATCGGCAATTTTACGAGCGAAGCGAAACGTTCGTACCTTTGCAGAACTTTTTACACGAACAGAACTAATAACAACAAAGAATTATGCTACGAATATTTGTAACAGAAACATTTAAAGAAATACAACTTGACAAATCGTTGAAACTGCGTTACGCAATTTCAAACTACGGGCGACTAATAAGTTTTAAAGAAACCTTTGAAGACGGACGACTTCTGAAAGGAAGTAAAATAAATGGTTACAGAATACTACAATACAAAATCAGACAAGACGACAAAGTGAAAACACAACACGCATTCTTTTACAACCTGGTTGCTCAACAATTTTTAACCAAGACATCAGACGAACAATTATTTGTATTACATTTGGACCGCAATAGAAGTAACGACTTTGTGGACAACTTGAAATGGGCGACACGAGAAGAAATGTTAGAACACAGCCGAAAGAGTCCACACGTTATTAAAGCGCATAAAGAAAGGTTAGCAAAACAAAAAATAACACCATCTAACAGTAAACTATCAGAAACGAAAGTACTTTTACTGAAGAAACGTTTAGCCGACCCGAACAGAAAGACACGATTAAAAATGATAGCAAAACAAGCAGGAATAAGTATCGGGCAACTATATCGCATAAAGTCAGGCGAAAATTGGGGACACGTTGTATTTCCTGAAACCCTTGACACGAAAGACAAAACTGCCGATAACATAAGATTTATGAAATAAAAAAAAGGGGGGGCGACCTGCCCCCGTTCGGCGTAGCGTCCCGCTACGTCGCAATTAACAAGGCGTCTCGCCTTACAACAAAACAATTAATACATTTTTAAGATAATAATAAGTCCGGAGCACTTGTTAAATAAAACGTAGCGAGACACTACGCTTAACAGAGTTTATTTATTTTGTGGCTTACTGAATATTTGTGGCGGAGAGGGCGGGATTCGAACCCGCGATACCCTTGCGAGTATACAAACTTTCCAGGCTTGCTCATTCGACCACTCTGACACCTCTCCGTTTTTTAATGGGATGCAAATGTAGTAAAATAAGTTAATTGCTTATTTTAAAATGGAACCCCTCCAAAGCACCTTTATTACCAGCAATTTACAAGTTTGGTAACATTAGCTTAACATTGAGATAATATAACCTTAATGCAATTTTGTGCTTGCAGGTAATTATTCAACTACATTTGCCGTAATATTAATTTAAACTTTAATTAACATAAAATTTACATCGATGAACTTAAACATCTTCCAATTTTTTCAACCGAAAGACAAAATCTTTTTTGTGTTGTTTCGCAAATCATCAGCCAATGCAACAGCCACAGCTAAAGCATTAGTAGAATTAGTAACTTGTACTTCTGAAGAAAAAAGAAAAGAACTGTTTCGCGAAATAGAACGGCTCGAACATATTGGAGATGGCATTACTCACGAAACTTTTAACGAACTAAGTTCTAATTTTATTACCCCTTTCGATAGAGGAGATATCCACGATTTGGTTTCTGCTATTGATGATATTGTGGATTATATACACGGCGCATCAAAGCGTATCGAACTTTATAAAGTTACTGAAATGACTCCGGCAATTATAAAATTGGCTGAACTTATTTTGAAAAGTACCGAAGAATTAGAAACCGCAGTTACCGAATTACGTGTGCTTCGCAATGTTTCTAAAATAAAAGAATCTACTGTAAGAATTAATAGCATCGAAAATCACGCTGATGATATTTATGATATGGCAATTGCGAAACTTTTTGAAGAAGAAAAAAATGCGGTAGAAGTTATAAAGATGAAAGATGTTTTATTTGTGTTGGAAACAGCTACAGATAAATGCGAAGATGCCGCCAATGTAATAAATACTATTTTGATTAAGAACGCTTAACTTTAGGTTATGACTTTACTTGTAATAATTATAATACTCGCATTAATTTTCGACCTTATCAATGGGTTTCACGATGCAGCAAACTCAATAACAAATATAGTTTCTACCAAAGTACTTTCTCCTTTTCAGGCAGTACTTTGGGCGGCATTCTTTAATATAG
>CAILDT010000661.1 GCA_903833025.1 uncultured Bacteroidota bacterium
ATAAGTTTAATTTATTTTGTTATATTGAGTAGTTGGTTAGTTTAAAAGTAAAAGTAATCACTTTTACCTCAGAGTCAATACGTTCTAACGCAGAACCTTTCCGTTCTAAAGCGGAAGCGACTTAATGTTGCAGGGTTCAATTCCTTTATACGGTAACTGTTTTTAAGTTGTTCGTATATGAGTTTAAAAATCAACCAAATTCACTATTAATGCTAAATATCAGGTTTAGATTTGGTTTAATATACAAAAGGGAATAAAAAAGTCCGCTCTGAATTTCAGACCGGACTTTTTTGAAATACAACTTTAAACGTTTTTATTTTTCCAACTCCTTATTTATTTCATTCAATTTATCTTTCATTTCTAATCGGGAATAAATTTGTTTTAACGCAATCATCGAATTTCTGTCTTTGGGTTTCACTTGCAGCGCGTGTTCCATCACCGGCAATGCTTTATTAAATTCGTCTTTGGATTTCGCAGTTTCTGCATCATACAATTTTTGATTTGTAATTTTATCAGCTGCCCTATTTATACTCACTCCATAATTAATATATAACACACCAAGTGCATAAATAGCCTCATAATAATCGGGCTTCAATTCCACCGCTTTTTTATAATCGCTTTCGGCAAGTTTTATTTTTTCCTCAAAATCTTTTGGTTGTTCGATAAATTTTCCAGCAGCATCTTTAGGGTTCGCAAGGTTGTCAAACAAATTGCCCCGTACCATATATAAATCGGGCTGTGTTGGCTTCGCTACAATTGCTATATTTAAATTTTTCATTGCATCAGCACTTTTATTATCTGCTAAATAAAAATTTGTTTCTGTTATAAGCAATTGCAAATCGTTTGGATAAGAGGTTCTTGCTTGCGCCAATAATTTTTTTGCAGTAAGCGTATCACTCTTGCTATTCGATTTTAAATAAATATTTATCAACGACGAATAACTCGCAGCACGCCCAAGTTTCGCATCTATCATTTTTTGATAATACATTTTCGCTTTCTCCATATTGCCTGCGTGCTCTGCTGTTACAGCACAGTTGTTAAGCGTTATCGTATCTTTGGATTGGCTTATTTCTAATATTTTTTCGAACGAAGGAAGCGCACCTGCATAGTTTTTTCCACTATAATCATACACCGCTTTATTGGAAAGTAAAATGGTAATATCGCTGATGCCTTTTTTAATATCAGCAGTAAAATTTTCTTTTGTGTCAAGCGTTTTCGCTTTTGCAAACGCATCATAAGCAGTTATTAATTCAGTAGCAGCAGTATTTTGATAACCGAGACCTTCACCTTTTTTAGGGTCGGTAAGCGCAATTTGTTTTTCAGTTTCAGTCCTTAAATTTTTCTGAAAAATGGCAAGATAAATTTGTCCTTTCAATGTTTGTGTTTTTGCTTTCTCTTTAAATTCGGGGTTAGCATCACAAATATCAATGTTCTCTTTTGCTTTATCCAAAGCTGAAGCATCAGCTGCCGAATTATAGTCAGCTAAGTAATTTATTGCATTAACATATTTC
>CAILDT010000662.1 GCA_903833025.1 uncultured Bacteroidota bacterium
CAACTGATAAAATCCATACGCGAAAAAGGCGGGTCGTGAAGGATATTGTGCTGTGCAAAAATGCAGACATCGCGCAGTGATTTGGAGATACGGTATTTGTCTTTCACTTTTGTAAAGAAACGCAACAACCTTTTTGTAGAAACATTCTTTAGTTGCTGTTTAGAATATTCTCCGTTTCGTGCTTCATTTATAGCATCTGCACTAAGGTCAGAAGCAAATATCTGGAAAGGAATTGTGCTGTATTTGCTGTCCTGTATTTCGAGCAACAACATAGCAATTGAATATACTTCTTCGCCGCTGGCGCACGCTGCTAACCATATACGGAGAGTATCGCCGTGCTTTTTGCTTTTTAGTAATTGTGGTAATATCGATTTTTTTAGAAGTAAAAATGCATCAGGGTCTCTGAAAAACTCAGTAACATTGATGAGCATATCCTGATAAAGTAAACTTACTTCTTCCTTTTGTTTCAAACATAATTCGGCATACGCTTGCAGCGAAGTTATTTTATGAATCAACATTCTCCGAAGTATTCTCCTTTTAATGGTATTTGTTTTATAATGTCTGAAATCAACGCTTTTATGTTTATGCAGAAGCTGAATAATAGTTTCTAAATCTTTGTCGTTGTCGTCTATTTCATCTTCGGGTGGGGTTTTTGCTGCCTTTCGTTTTACTAGTGGATGTTTGCTCATCCAGTTTAATTTTTTTGCTATTCCATCAGGCGACAAAATAAAATCTACAACACCTGCCGCAATAGCCGATTTGGGCATACTGCCGAATTTTGCGGTACCGTCTTGCGCAAAGGTGATGCCTCCTGCAAGTTTTATTTCTTTTAGTCCTTCGGTGCCATCGCTGCCGCTGCCCGAAAGCACTATACCTATTACGTTTTCTTTATGTGTTTCGGCTAACGAAGTAAAAAGCACATCAATAGATAGTGTAAATGTTTTGGCGCGGGGAATTAGTTTTATATGTCCATCAGTTACTTCAATGCCTTTGTTATAGGGTATTATATATACATTGTTGGGTTCTATCTTATCCATATCTTCCACATCCTGCACTTTCATTTTAGTTACTTTCGATAAAATGGAAGAAAGAATGCTTTCGTGGTCGGGGCTAAGGTGTTGCACATATATATATGCCATACCTGAGGTGGGCGAAATGCTTTTGAGCAATTGTGTTACCGCTTCCAGCCCGCCGGCAGAAGCTCCTATGGCTACTACTGTAAATGAATCCCAACCGGCATCATCTTTTTTTACTGCAAGAGTTTGCCTTTTGTTTTTTATTTTATCTTGTTTAGTAGTAGGTTGTTTCTTACTAACTAATAGAGGTTTGGAAGGAATTTCTTTTTTGGAAAGAGATGCCTTTTTTTTTGATAGTTGTGTTTGTTTCATTTTCATTTTTAATTAATTTAAGAAAACTACAACGAACACTCTTTAATTTGAAGCATCCAAATGTGCTACAAAGGTATAGTTAATAATCCATAACTAATTTTTTATTAATATCTAATGATATAAACAAATTAAAAAATTATGTAACGCCTACGTTTTAACAGTTGCAGATCTTTGTGGCATAAATAAATTATTATTAACCTAAAATTAAAGAAAATGAAAAACACAATTTTATTAGCAAGCATTTTATTATTGGCTGCAACATCAATAGTATCTTGTAAAAAAGATTATACGTGTACGTGTTCTAAAACTTACACAAGTGGTAGCGGAACAACTACGCAAAAGTATTCTATATATACTTATAAGGATACTAGAAAGAGGGCGGTAGACAGATGTAATTCCAACGATACTCAAGGAACAGATTTGGGGGGCAATTACAGTGTAAATTGCCAAATAGAATAACACAGCTATTGTAGTGGCGAAGTTTCCAGAGTTGTGATGATTGTTTGGTGGCGAGCGTGGTTGAATAACGTTTGAAAGATTTATTTCTTTTCCTTACCTCTGTTGTTTTCGGCGAGACGCTGGTTAAATAAAACGTAGCGGGACGCTACGCTTAACGGGGGGAGATAATATAAGAAGCTTCGTAGAAATACGGAGTTTTTTTTGTTTTGTAAAGCACTCGTTCCGTACCTTTTTTTAACTACTTAATTATAACCTGTAAATTATATAATTATATTAAAAAGTTTTGTAACACCAGTCCTTTCAATCTGGAAGACCTTTGCAACCGTTAATAAAATAAAACTTTGTTGCTAAACTATTATGAAAAAAGAAAAATCAATTACCATTTTTAGTGTGGATGACAATAAAATAATTGCCCTTGCATTGGAAGATATGCTTAAAGAATCGCTTGCTGAATATGATACTTTAATCTCAAAATTTGCAACAGGAGGAGATTGTTTAAGTGCGCTCAATTACACAACACCTGATATAGTGATTTTAGATTATAATTTGGATTCAAATATACTTG
>CAILDT010000663.1 GCA_903833025.1 uncultured Bacteroidota bacterium
AATTAAAAAATAAGTAAATTACTTAGTGCCTGAAACGCAACAATCCCGCAAGTGCGGGATGAAATTTAAGTATTTGTACAAAAAACCACCCCCCTCTCCTACTCTATTATTATTAAAACACAACCCACCTTACCAACATTTCAATGTTCACAATAATAATAGCACAGTGTTAAATATCTGCTTGTTTGTTCCGTAAATTTACTTAACCATTAAAAAGTGCCTGTTTCTATTCTACTTTTTAAACAACTTATCAATTTGCCATATATAGAATATAATTTTATAGATGTGTCCACCGGCAAAATTATTGACAGTATTACTATGGCTGATAATCTTTCGAAAGATGAAGCAGTAATAAGTTTTAAAACCTTTCTTAGGATTATTAAGCTTTTAGTTGACGACGGTTATACATTAATAATTAAGAGTAGGCATTTCGAACTGCCCGAAGAAATTGAATTTAATAAAATTGTTGCTTTCGAAATTTTTGAGAACAATATGATAATTTTGAAATACGGTGAAAGAACAAAAGAAATGCTAAGACATTTTGACGATGGCAGGAAGCCAGCTTGGATTTGCGCAGAGATGCACAAGGAACAAGGCGAAATTAGCAAACTTAGAAGCAATGCAATTAATAAAGCAAATAAACGGAACCCCGATTTAATTAAAGAATTGCTTTATATTGAAGATTTAATAATATTCTTAAATAAAGCAGCCTAAAACCCTTCTTGTTGTTATACATTCAGAAACGTTATCACCGAATGATAATGTTTCTTGTTTCTCAATTCAGTTCCTTTGTCGCCTAATTAACAAATGGAAATGTTTTTTCAATCATCAAATATACCGCAAACAAAGGCAAACAGAGCTACAATGTCAGTTTATGTATCGGCATTATTTTTTTGTGTTGTGAAAAAAGGGTGTATAAAGCGTGCAGGTATTTGTAGAAAGCTTCAAGGTATTCCTTTAAAGCTTCAAGGTATTTGTAGAAAGCTTCAAGGTATTTCTTCAATGCTTCAAGGTATTCCTACAATGCGCCAAGGTATTTCTTTAATGCTTCAAGGTATTTCTTCAATGCTTCAAGGTATTTCTTCAATGCTTCAAGGTATTCCTTTAATGCTTCAAGGTATTTCTTCAATGCTTCAAGGTATTCCTTTAATGCTTCAAGATATTCCTGCAATGCTTATAGGTGTTTTTTTGGGAAAATACGGTGATGAGCCAGATGCTGCAAAAAATGTTGGATTGAAAAATAGAGTTGAATTACTAAAACATAATTTACCGTTGCCGGATGTGTGAGGTAGGGAGTTATGAATTATAAGTTATGAGTTATGAATGCAAATAAAATAAACAATTTAAAATAAAATAAAAATGAAAAAATCTAATAGATATAAAGGTAAAAAACAACTGTCGAAAAAGCAGATAAAAGCAATGAAAAATAATCCGTTGTATGCTTTAGTAAATGCGAAATCGGAACTGGAAATTATTATAGCATTAGCGGTAATTTCGGTGCCAATAGTAAAAGGAAAACTTGGGTACGAAATTGGAGCTCAGGACGGAGTTTTTCTTTTTAACTCCAGAGCAATACATACTGCTTTGCTTGCCGACACTGGCGGATATTATCTTCCGCCATTTAGCGGTATGGCATTGCTGGATACAGCAATCAATGATTTTGAAACTGCTGTAAACAATGTGCGCGATGGTGTAAATGGTGCCGAAGGTGCAAAAATGGTTGCCAAACGTGCGTTAATGAAGATGCTGAAAAAGGCATTGAATTTTATAAATGACCTCGCGTTTGATGACCAGATAAATGCGGTAGAAATAATTACTGGTGCTAAAATGTTGGTTAATAAGCCGATTAAGCAGGATAAGCAGGATTTCAGTGTAAAACAAGGACCCGGAACCGGATACGTAGCACTTGCCTGTATGGCAATAAGAATTGGCAGGAAGTATTACAAAGCATCGTACGAATGGCAGTTTAGTATAGATAATGGTAAAACCTGGGAAAATCTGCCTGTAACCATTAAAGCCAAAACAATAGCATTTGGTATGTTGCCTGGTATTGCTACATTGTTTCGCAAGCGTACTTTTTCTGAAAAAACAGGATTAAGTGCCTGGTGCGACCCAATTATGTTTATTCCGATGTAAGGCACCTTTTGCTACCTCTTTCACCCTCCCGTTATTTTACGGGAGGGCTGGG
>CAILDT010000664.1 GCA_903833025.1 uncultured Bacteroidota bacterium
ATTGATTTCTCATCATCATAAGTTGCAAGTAATCTTCTATCAGAATTTATTGCATAAGGTGCTTTTGCAATATCATCCCAATATTTCACAAAACCGTTTTTCCCCGATAGCGAATCGCTGCTGTATTTATACGAAAATCCGTGAGAGAATTTACAAGGCATATATAAATCTACTTTACTTCCTTCTTGTATTTTGAAAAATCGTCCATAAAATGCAGCTCCTATTACTAATTTATCTGATGGTACTCCTGCTTTTAACATCATTTGCACTGCATTGTCGGTTGATTCTTTTTGTTCAGTAGTAGAATACAAAGGTGTATGATGTCCACTAATAGTGCTATATCCGTGTACTAAATCATAGGACATTATATTAATAAAATCGGTATACTTAATTACTTCTTTCCATTCAATAGATGAATCAATATAAGTGGTGAAACCACCTGCAGCAAAACTAATTTCAAAAGATTCTCCGTTTACCTTTCTTAGTTCTTTCAATAGAGAAGTAAAATTAGAGCGGTCTTCATTTCTGAATGTATGCCCAGGAACTCCTTTTATAGCAGGGTATTCCCAGTCTAAATCTATTCCATCCGTTTTAAGATAAGTTGATATTTCTTTTACCGATTGTGCAAATTCCTTTCGCCCTTCTGCTGTATTAAACACATTCGAGCAGGTTTTACAACCTCCCCAACCTCCAAGTGATAACATAACTTTTAATTTAGGATTGTTGCTTTTCAGTTGCACAATTCTTTTTATAGTAGCACTATCAATAGCGGAGTGAATACTAAAACGGTTTTCTTTTAAACTACCGAAACAGAAAATAAGATGTGTTAATTTATTAGTTTCAAAACTATCAACAGGAATGGTTGTGCCACAATAATATCCTACTACCCTAAAATTAGAAGGTGCTTGAGCAACCAATTTTAAAAAAGAAGTAATAACTAATACGAAAAGAAATAAAAAATATTTAAGGTAAGTCATAATTGTTTTTTTACAAAGATACTTGTATTTTAGTTCAGCATAGGGCAAGATGCTCTTTTCTGAAATTATCTTGTATCCAAATCAAATTAATCCGTTACATTTACAACTATAAATTTTATAAACGATGAAAAAACTAACCATTACTGTTTTAATTGCAACTGGGATTTCCAGCCGTGCACAAACTTTAAAACCTACCGAAACATTAGCATTGCTTAATGTAGAAGTAATTAACGACACCAAAAAGCCGCTCGAAAATGAAGCTGTCAGTTTCGTTTCTACCAAAACTAAAAAAATATATTCCAACATTACCAAAGCAAATGGCAAGTTCGAACTATTAGTTCCCAAAGGCGATAAATACAAAGTGCAATACAAAGCATTTACTACTAACGAAGATTACAGTGAAGTTGATATTCCTAACGAAGCAGGGGCTTTTACTGTGGATTATACGCTTACTATTAGTCCACCGAAACATTATACTTTAAATAATGTCTTTTTTGATACTGGTAAATCCACTTTAAAACCTGAATCAAGTAAAGAATTAAATCAACTTGCAGAATATATGACCTTGAAAAAGTCCACCGTTATTGAAATTTCAGGACATACTGATAATGTAGGTACACCAGAAGCTAACCAAAAACTATCGGAAGAAAGAGCTAATTTAGTAAGAAATTTTTTGATTAAGAAAGGTATAGCTGCTGAAAGAGTTGTTGCTAAAGGATACGGAGATACTCAACCTATTGATGATAATAAAACAGAAGCAGGAAGAGCAAAGAATAGAAGAACAGAAGTGAAGACGCTGAAGGATTAATTATTTATTTTAAATATCCCAATAATTTTTCAACACTAACTTTAGCATCTCCGTAAAGCATTTCTGAATTAGGTTTGTAAAACAAAGGATTGTCTTCGCCTGAATAACCTGCCGACATTGAACGTTTCATAATGATTACTTTTTCTGCTTTCCAAACTTCAATTACGGGCATTCCGTAAATGGAACTTGCAGGGTCGTCTTGTGCACTTGGATTTACAACATCGTTTGCTCCAATTACCATTACTACATCTGTAGTTGGCATATCTTCATTTATCTCGTCCATTTCCAAAACAATATCGTAAGGTACATTTGCTTCCGCCAACAATACATTCATATGTCCCGGTAAACGACCAGCGACAGGATGTATAGCGAATCTTACTTTTTTACCTGCTTTTTGTAATGTTTGTACCATTTCATAAATAGGATACTGTGCTTTGGCAACAGCCATACCGTAACCAGGAACAATCACTATTGATTTTGCTTCTTTTAATAAAGCAGCAACTTCTTCGTGATTTAAGGAGGTTACTTCACCTTCAATAGCTTTGGCTACTCCTTTTGGTCCATTTCCAAAACCACCTAAAATAACGGAGAAGAAAGAACGGTTCATAGCGTGACACATATGAATAGAAAGAATTGCTCCTGAACTACCCACCAATGCACCTGTAACAATTAATAAATCATTACCCAACATAAATCCTGCTGCTGATGCTGCCCAACCTGAATAGGAGTTAAGCATACTAACTACCACAGGCATATCTCCACCACCGATTGCCATAACCAACATAATTCCGATAAATGAAGCAATGCCTGTCATAATGTATAAATAAAGCAATCCACTTGTGCCTTCTTGCTGTGCAAACAAAACGCCTAACACAATACAAGCTACTAATAAAATAACATTTACAGCGTGTCTGCCAGGATATATCAACGCTTTGCTTCTTACTTTCCCTTCTAATTTTCC
>CAILDT010000665.1 GCA_903833025.1 uncultured Bacteroidota bacterium
CATCTACTTCAGGTTTTGGTGAAATTACTTTTCAGGCATGGATTTTATTTGCCGTTCAATTTATGTGGCAGTTTCCTCATTTCTGGGCAATAGCCTGGGTACTTGATGATGATTATAAAAAAGCAGGTTTCCGTATGTTACCATCATTAGGCGGCAGAGATAAAAGCAGTGCTTTCCAGGTATTAGTTTATACCTTGTTTTTATTGCCGATAAGTTTAATGCCAGTATTGTTCCATATGTCGGGCACTATATCAGCCATTGTTATTTTAATTTGCGGAGCAGGTTTCGCTTATCAGGCATATAACTTATATAAACAGTGCACTGTGGAAGCAGCGCGGAAGCTTATGTTTGGCTCATTTATTTATTTGCCTGTGGTGCAAATAGCAGTGATGATTGGATATTAGAATTTTAATTTTTTTATAAATGAACGGAACAATTTCAATAGAAGAAAAAAAGCTAACAAGAGAAAAAACAGCGAAACCGCTGCTTTGGATAGCAATGGTAAGTATGTCGATGTTGTTTGCCGGACTCACCAGTGCCTATATGGTAAGGCAGGGAAAAGGGCAATGGCTTCAATTCGATTTGCCACAAGTGTTTTATTTCAGCACTGCTATTATTATGCTAAGCAGCGTAACGATGAACTGGGTGCTTTCATCAGCAAAAAAGAATAATTACAATGGCGTACGATTAGCATCTGTTATCACGTTGCTATTGGGTTTTGCATTTATTTTTTGTCAAGTAAAAGCGTGGGGAGTGCTTCACGATGCAAAAATATTTTATACCGGAAAGAATAGTAACCCATCAGGTTCGTTCTTATATATGCTTACCTTTTTGCATTTAATGCACTTAATTGCAGGAATTATTGCTTTATCAGTAGTTTGGATTAATTCTATATTAAAAAAGTATAACTCCGAAAACCTTTTAGGGATAAAGCTTTGCGCTATTTTCTGGCACTTTTTGGATGTGTTGTGGATATATTTGTTTTTATTTTTGTTGTTTGTTCGTTAATAGATTAAAAGAAATTTCGCATATTCGTACCCGAAAAAATAAATTGTATAATTTAATTAAGTAAAATATATGTCAAGTCACGCAGTTGCAGAACAAGATTCAGGTGGTGCCTGGAGTGGAGGAAAATCCCCATTTGGAGTAAGTTATGGAAAAGTATTTATGTGGTTTTTCCTTGTATCGGATGCTTTAACATTCTCTGGTTTATTATGTGCATACGCATTTATGCGTCACAAACACCCGGAAGTATGGCCTAATCCTGCCGATGTATTTACTCACTTTCCGTTTTACGAAGGTCATATTCCATTAGCGTATGTAGGTTTGATGACGTTGATTTTGATTATGTCGTCCGTAACTATGGTGCTAGCTGTGGAAGCAGGGCATCGTAACGATAAAAAGAAAGTTACCATTTGGTTATTCTTAACTATTATTGGTGGTGCTATGTTTGTTGGCTCTCAAGCTTGGGAGTGGTGGCACTTTATAGTTGGTACCGAACACGGCGCAATGCGCAGCGTATTTGTTGACGGACACTGGACACAGGAAATTAGAAAAGGTGCGAATATGACGGTGAATGAATACGGTTTACCTGTATTTGCCAATTTCTTTTTCTTCATCACTGGTTTCCACGGATTCCACGTATTTAGTGGGGTTATCATCAACTTGGTTATTTTTATAAACGTAGTACGAGGTACTTATGAAAGACGAGGACATTACGAAATGATTGAAAAAGTAGGTTTATACTGGCACTTTGTGGATTTAGTTTGGGTGTTTGTGTTTACATTCTTCTATCTATTATAAGTTTAAAGTTAGAAAGTCAAAAGTTAAAACAGTTAGAATTTAATAATAAAAAAATATATGGAATTTCACGATGATTACCCACAGTATGAGTTTATGGCTCATCACAGCGAAGAAGCAGGAGTAGCAAAACGCCGTAAGTTATGGAATGTGTTTTGGATAATGCTTGCCGTTACTATTGTTGAATTAATAATTGGTTCGTACTCTCTAAAGTGGGGTTTGCTCGATTTAGAAAGACATTCCTCATTACTTTTGAAAATTATTTTCGTTGGTTTAACTATCGGTAAAGCATTTTTTATCGTATTTAGTTTTATGCACCTTGGCGAAGAAAAGAAAGTATTGAAATATACTATCCTTGCTCCATATATAATCTTCATTTTGTATTTGGTATTCATTATTATTGGCGAAGCTAATTATTGTGGTGTACACAAGCAAAAAATGGACGACCTTATTGTAAAACAAAAAAAGGAGTTAAACGAAAAAGCATTGTCTGGTAAACACGAAGAACCGGAAGCGGCTGAAGCAGGAGGAAAAAAGGAATAGTTATATTAATTGATAGTTAAAACAAAAAAGCCCCGCGAATTTCGCGGGGCTTTTTTTGTTTGCTCTCGGCTGTAATTTACTGTA
>CAILDT010000666.1 GCA_903833025.1 uncultured Bacteroidota bacterium
AAGGCAAAAAAAGGATACTTCGCGCGGGTCGGGCGCAATAATTCACCCCATCATCTCTTCGTTCAATTGACCCCCTCAATTGATAAAACTCAAAATCAAAATTGATACCCTCCAATTAACAATTGACACCCTACAACAAACATTTGATGCCCATAATCTTATACTTGATGTCCATAATCTTATAATTGACACTTTTAAAAGCACAAAACAACCCATAAACACTCACTCTTATACATAAAGTATAAAAATATAAAGTAGTTTTGCACCTCAAATGCAAACCCGAATAAACAAATACATCAGCCAAACTGGTTTCTGCTCCCGCCGCGAAGCCGATAAACTAATCGAACAAGGCAGAGTTACCATTAATGGAACCAAACACCTAATAGGCACCAAAGTAAATCAGGGCGATTCCGTCGAAATCGACGGCAAACCTATTAAAGCCCAACAACCACACATATACATCGCCTTCCACAAACCCGCCGGAATAACTTCCACCACCGATTTAAAAGATAAAGATAACATCATAGATTTTATTAATTATCCAAAACGTATTTTCCCTATAGGGAGATTAGATAAGCCTTCCGAAGGATTATTATTTCTGACAAACGATGGAGATATTGTAAATAAAATATTGAGAGCTGGCAACAACCACGAAAAAGAATATGTGGTAACAGTGGATAAACCTATTACTTCGGAGTTTATAAATAAAATGGGAGCGGGTGTGGAGATATTGGAAACCGTTACACAAAAATGTTTTGTGGAACAGATGGATAATACAATGTTCAAAATAATATTAACACAAGGGCTCAACCGCCAAATACGCCGTATGTGCGAAGCATTGGATTATAAAGTTACAAAACTAAAACGCATCCGCATTATGAATATTACGTTGGATGGGCTTGCTTCGGGCAAGTGGCGATACCTTACAGAGCAAGAAATAAACACAATAAATAATCTTGTTGCCAACTCCGTAAAAACCGAAGAAGCATCATTGCTCAATGATACTATTGATGAATAAAAAATTAATTCCTTTCATTTACAAAGCACTTCACACCTTGGCACCCCTCTCCTTCCTTCAAGGAGAGGGGACGGGGGTGAGGTCCAACATCCAATGAAAAAAACAATTGCCATCATCGGCGGCGGTGCATCTGCATTAATGCTTGCCGCTACTATTAATCCTGATCATTACAACGTAACCATTTACGAACGTAATAATGCAGTTGGCAGAAAGCTGTTAGTAGCCGGTGCAGGTGGCTTTAACCTAACTCATTCCGAAGATATAGAACGATTAATTACTCGTTATACTCCTGCTTTTTTTTTAGAAAAAAGTATTCGCTCATTTACCAATACTGATTTGCGAAACTGGCTAAACACCATTGGAATTGAGACATACATTGGCACGAGCAAAAGAGTATTTCCTGTTAAAGAAATAAAACCAATAGATGTACTAACCGCTATACTTAAACAGTTGAAACAAAAAAATGTTGTTATCAAAACACAATATACCTGGAAAGGCTGGAGTGATAATGAAGAACTTATTTTTGAAAACGATTCACAAATAATAAACATTAAAGCCGATGTAACTGTATTTGCAATGGGCGGTGCCAGTTGGCAAGTAACAGGCAGCGATGGCAGTTGGTTAAATTATTTTGAAGAAAAAGGAATTAAAACCATTCCGTTTCAACCATCTAATTGCGCAGTAAAAATAAATTGGAACAAAGAGTTTATTAAAGCAGTAGAAGGGAAATCATTAAAAAACATTTTAATTAAATGCGGAGATAAAGAAAGAAAAGGAGAAGTAGTAATCACAAAGTTCGGTTTAGAAGGTGGTGCCATTTACGCCTTGATTGGAGAAATAAGAAAACAATTAAACATAATAGGCACAGCAACCATCTATATCGATTTAAAGCCGCTGCTTTCTATTGAAGAAATAAAAACAAAACTTTTAAATAGAGGAAACAAATCAGTAACCAAACAGTTAGAAGAGGTATTAAATCTAAATGAAACACCAATAGCACTATTGAAATCAATTCTATCGAAAGAAGAATTTACATCAACAGAAATGCTTTCAAATAAAATAAAAAAACTCCCGATAACTATAGCGAAATTAGCCCCCATAGACGAAGCAATATCTACCGTTGGCGGAATTGCATTAACAGAAGTAAATCAAAACTTTGAATTAAAAGAATTGCCACTAAATTACTGCATCGGCGAAATGCTTGACTGGGATGCACCCACAGGAGGTTATCTGCTACAAGCGTGTTTTAGTATAGGAAATTATTTAGGAGAATTATTAAATAGAATAAGCACCTAACATCAACACAGGATTTTCTAAATTGTGTTTTAATGTTTGCAAAAACGCTGAACCCATTGCACCATCCACTACTCTGTGGTCGCACGATAAAGTTACCTTCATCACATTGCCAGCAACTATTTGTCCGTTTTTAACAACAGGTGTTTGTTTAATACCGCCAACCGCCAATATACAAGCATCAGGAGGATTAATGATTGCCGTAAACTCTTCAATCCCGAACATACCAAGATTGGAAATAGTGAATGTATTACCTTCCCAATCGGCAGGCTGAAGTTTCTTTTCTCTTGCCTTAACAGCGTAATTACGCACTTCGGTAGCAATTTGCGTAAGTGTTTTTCCATCAGCAAAACGTACAACAGGCACTAACAAACCTTCGTCCACCGCAACAGCAACTCCAATATGAATATGATTATTGTAACGAATTTTATCACCTAACCAAGAAGAATTAATTTTAGGATGCTTGCGCAAACTGCTTGCTACGGCTTTAATAACAATATCATTAAAAGAAATTTTTATTCCCGCAACAGTATTAATGGCTTCCCGCGCTTTCATCGCTTCGTCCATTTCAATTTCCATAATTAAATAAAAGTGTGGAGCGGAGAATTTACTTTCAGCTAAACGTTTTGCAATGGTTTTGCGCATCTGCGAAACGGATTCCTCCGTATAACTTTCAACACCTACAAAAGCAGGCATTGCATTCACATTTGAATTATAATTATCAATATCACGTTTAATTATTCTGCCTCCATCGCCACTGCCTTTCATCGTATTTACAGAAATACCTTTGTCTTCCGCTAACTTTTTTGCCAGAGGAGATATTTTAAAACGACCATCGCTGTTATTAGTTGCTGGTTGTTGGTTGTTGGTTGTTGGTGCTTGAGTTTCTACTTTTGTAACAGGAGTTTCTGTTGCAACTTCTTTTTTCACTTCAACTTTCACTTCTTCTTTTATAGCACTTCCTTTTTTTGCTTCTTCTGCAAGCAAGGCAGATACATCTTCTCCAGCATTTCCTAAAATAGCAATGATAGAATCAACAGGAACGCTTTTCCCTTTTTCTACACCTATATATAAAAGCACTCCGTTTTGAAACGATTCAAATTCCATTGTTGCTTTATCGGTTTCAATATCAGCAAGCAACTCTCCTGATTTTACTTTATCACCAACTTTTTTATGCCATTGTGCAACAACTCCATCCGTCATTGTATCACTTAATTTGGGCATTCTAACTACTTCGGCCATACTTTTGAAATTATATATTATGAATTATTCTTTAATGTAGGGATAATCTTCTTGTGCATACACATCTTTAAAAAGCTCATCAACCGTAGGGTATGGAGAATCTTCTGCAAACTTTACACACTCATTTACCAAATCCTCCACCTTCTTTTCTATTGCTTCAATGTCAGAATCATTTGCCCATTTATTTTTTTTAATTATTACCAATACCTTCTCGATAGGGTCTTGTGCCTGATATTCTTTTACTTCATCTTTAGTTCTGTATGTCTGCGCATCACTCATCGAATGTCCTTTGTAACGATACGTTTTCATCTCCAATAATGTAGGACCATCTCCCTTTCTTGCACGAGCAACTGCTTCATCAATTGCCTCGTGAACCGCTTCACAAGTCATACCATCAACCGCTTTTGAAGGCATCTCATAACTCAACCCTATTTTATATAATTCGTGAACATTGGAAGTACGTTCCACAGAAGTACCCATAGCATAATTATTGTTTTCGATAATAAAAACAACAGGTAGTTTCCAGAGCATTGCCATATTAAATGCCTCGTGCAATGCACCTTGACGCACAGCACCATCTCCCATATAACAAAGTGTTACATTATCATTGCCATTATATTTATCAGCAAAAGCAATACCTGCGCCTAAAGGAATTTGTCCGCCAACAATACCGTGACCACCAAAGAAATTAAATTCCTTAGAAAACATATGCATTGAACCGCCCTTGCCTTTGGAGCATCCTGTTGCTTTTGCAAACATTTCCGCCATTATGTATTTTGGGTGCAATCCTCTTCCAATTGGATGGGCGTGGCAACGGTAAGCAGTAATCACCCGGTCACCTTTCTTTAATACCGATTCGGAACCAGCAACTAAAGCTTCCTGTCCGATATATAAATGGCAGAAACCACGTATCTTTTGCTGAATATACAACTGCCCTGTTTTCTCTTCAAACTTGCGCATCAGCAACATTGATTCATACCATTTCATATAAGTTTCCTTACTGAATTTGTTTGTTGCTTTTGATTCTGATGCAGCCATCTTTTTTTCTTTTGTAATAACTTTTTCCATAGTCCTCTTTATTTGAGAAGGCAAATTTACAATAAATAATATTAAAAAGTATTTCTTTTATTTCTTCAACTCCTCTGCAACAAACATAAATGGCAACAAATCTGCTACACTGTTTATTATTCTTATTTTCCCTTTTTCGCCCTGAAGAATAATTCTGATGTTTGATTTGTATCTTATTTCATATTCGCTCATTGCCTGTCTACAAGCACCGCAAGGGGAGAGTGGTTCGTTCACCAAAAACAATTTCGACTTACAAGTAATAGCAATTGTTTTTATTTTAATGTCGGGATAATTAGCTCCTGCCGAAAATATGGCTACACGTTCCGCACACAAACCACTTGGAAAAGCTGCATTCTCCTGATTGTTTCCACAAACTACTGTTCCGTTTTCTAAAAGCAAAGCAGCACCAACAAAAAAATCAGAATAAGGAGCATAGGCTGAATTACTTATTTCACGAGCCTTTTGAAGAAGCTGTTTTTCGTCCTCACTTAATTCGTTCTCGTTATCTAATTCTGTATATGATATTTTTAGTTCCAGTTTATTCATTAGGATATGCTTATTTGCTTACAAATTTGCGTTAAAGTAATCCGTAATTTTATTGAACAGATGTACTCTATCTTTCCCTAGCACATTATGTTCGTGACCGGGATACACAAAATAATCAACCTGCTTACCCCTATCCACACACGCTTTTATAAACATCATACTATTTTGCCAAACCACCACATTATCCTGCGCACCGTGAATTACTAATAGTTTACCTTTCAAATTATCGATGTATTTCATCACATTTGAATCCTCATATCCTTTAGGGTTTGTTTGCGGGGTATCCAAATAACGTTCGGTGTACATCACTTCGTAATAGCTCCAATCAATAACAGGACCTCCGGCAACAGCTACTTTAAAAACATCAGGATACCGTGTCATAATACTTGTTGTCATAAACCCGCCAAAACTCCAACCCATTAATCCCATTCGTTTTGAATCTACATATTTCAAACTCTTTAAATAATCTACTCCAACCATTTGGTCTTTCATTTCCACCGTCCCCAGTTGTCGGAAAGTAGCTTGTTCAAAAGCAAGCCCACGATTAGCACTTCCTCTTCCGTCCATCGTAAAAACAACATAACCGCGTTCAGCCATATATTGCAACCACATATCTCCACCGCCATTCCAAGTATTATTTATTAATTGAACTCCCGGACCATTATATACATATACTATCACAGGATATTTTTTTGTGGAATCAAAATCAACTGGCTTAAACATTCTGCAAAATAAATCATCGCCTGCATCGCTCTTTAATTTGAATAAAGAAAGTTGCCCTAACTTATAATCTTTCATTGGATTCTCAGCTTGTTTCAAAGTCTTTATCTTTTTTCCATCAACAGAATAAATGGCGACTTCTCTTGGAACGGTTGTAGATTGGAAATTATCAATAAAATATTTCTTAGTATCATTAAGCATTACAGTATGTGTTCCGTCACCTTGTGTAAGGCGAGTGATAATATAATCTTTCATACTCATCTTGTAAAAGTTACGAGTAATGCCGCTTTCAGCTGTTGAAGTAAAATACAAGTTGTCTCCTTTTTCATCAAACCCTGCAAAATCAGTAATTGCGTACTTGCCTTCTCCATTGAATTTATTTTGAATAGAAAGGTCTTTATAATGCACCGGAACGTCTTCAAATCTAAAATAAGTTAAATGATTATATCCTTTCTTTTGGTCAAAAGAGTCCTGTTCTGATTGCAGAACAAATTCATTGTTTTTATTAGGAAGAAAAACAATCGGGTGCATTGGATGAACATATTTATCATCCTTTTGTGTGTAAAGTGTTCGCTCATAATCCCCTGTTGTTGCACTATACGAATTAAGTTTCATTTCATTCTGGTCGCGATTTAATACCTGAATATATATATGTTGCTCATCAGGACTCCAAGTAACATTGGTTAAATACTGGTCTCTCGGCTCGCCTGTTTTTAAAAACACTATAGTATGCTTTGCAACATTATACACTCCAACAGTTACTTCGTGGCTTTTATCACCCGCCATAGGATACTTAATTTCATTAACTTTTGCAGGGCGAACGCTCCAATCAATAATCGGATAATCAGTAACCATTGTTTGGTCCATTCTGTAAAAGGCAAGCATATCGCCCTTTGGCGACCAATAGGTTCCTTTTGTAATTCCGAATTCATCGCGGTGTACCGATTGTCCGTTTACTATGTTTTCATCTTTGTCATTTGTAATAGCAGTTTTACTTTTGAAATCATAAACGAATAAATTGTTTTTTACAGTATAAGCAACATAGTTGGTAATAGCAGCCACATCACTGTGTTCGGCATCATCACCAAAATCTCTTGTCGCTTCTCTGCTTAAATATTTTGATTTACAACCAAACCCAACTAACGTTTTTTCCGTTTCAAAAGTAAATCTTTCATCATTGCACCATTGGATAGTTGGAAATGTTTCGAGTGCTTTAAAATTATTTTTTACTAACACATCATTCAATTCCTTTAAGGTTACAACAACATCCTGCTTTTTATTTTCGGCACTGCCAACCAACAAAGCATTATCATCGTTCACAAACGAATAATTATTTGTCCCTTTTACCCACATCAATTGTTTTAGTTTTGCAGGCGCGAGCGCAGTGCGTTGTTTAATTATCGCATCCTCCATAGTAAGCAATTTTGTTTGTGCAATAGTTGTTTGCAGTAATGTTGCAGAGCCAATAAATAGTAATATAAATCTTTTCATTATAAAT
>CAILDT010000667.1 GCA_903833025.1 uncultured Bacteroidota bacterium
ACTTAAAATTTAAAAGGAATAATTGCTTGTCGCAATTTATTCGTTAATCAATAATTATTAATTTTTTATTAAACACGCTGTTGTTATTACTTATTTGGAGATAATAAATACCTGCTTTTAACTCTTCTTCTTTCCCTATGGAAATTTGCTTTGTTATTGTAGTTATTGTTTTTACAACTTCTCCTATCGAATTAATTATTTTTATCGTTCTCACCTCATCAGTAGAAAAACAAAGTGTTGTTTGGCTGTTTGCTGGGTTAGGATATAACGTGCAGTTTTGCTGAACTGCTGTTAAATTATTTGTTGAAACTGGTAGTTGACGGTAATAATAATGTGCGCTATCGTTATTTAACCACGCCGACGATGCCACCACATAGTTTTGGTGCATATAATCGGTTTTATTATTGGTTACATCATAGGTATAAAAAAACTGGCTGGTGTTCTGCCAATTGTTACTCACCCAATTTTGGGTTAAGTACGTTAGTTGATTATGGTTTGCATCATACGTATAGGTGTAGTAAATATTATTTACCCAAACTGATATGTTCCACGTTTGGTATAACGACGAAATTTTATTGTTGTTTACATCAAATGTGTTGGTATATTGGCTTGTATTGTTCCACACCGTTCCGTTCCAAGTTTGATTAATCAGCGTTAACTGATTATTATTTACATCATAGGTATATGTTTTTTGAAGATGATTAACCCAGATAGTGCCATTCCAAGTTTGATTTAACAAATAAGTAAGATTATTATTTACATCAAATGTAGATGCGTTTTGATTCAAATTTACCCAAACCGTTCCGTTCCACGTTTGAGTTAGCGAAGTTATTTGATTGTGATTAGCATCGTAAGTATATACATAATTCAACACATTTACCCACACTGTGCCGTTCCAGGTTTGATATATACGGTTGGTTTGGTTATTATTTACATCGTACGTATATGTATAAATGCTTGTATTAACCCAAACACCGGCTGTGTAGGTTTGTTTTAAATAACTTGTTTGGTTATTAAAAACATCATAAGTATAAATACTGCGGATGTTGCTATCCAGCGAAGTACCGTTCCATAGCTCGTTTAAATCCAACGTATCATTGTTATTTACATCGTAAATATAAGTTTCTTTGAAATTATACGCCCAATCAACATTGGTGGTATCCCAAAGGTAAGAGTGTGTACTATCAAGCAAAGCGGTTAGTATTTTTGCTTGAAACTGATCGTGATTATTGTTTTGTGCCACTAAACAACTATTTATACCAGCAATTGTTAAAAGTAAAAGTGTAATTTTTTTCATCTATCTTATTAGTTAAATTATTTATGGCGCAAAAATACTATCCTCAAATTATTGATTAGTGAGTTTTAAATTATGTAAATGTGAAGTTTAAGGGTGTAAAATGTTAACATAAATTTATATGTGGCAAAATAGAGTTAACAAAGAGACCTCCTCTTTTTAGCTATTTTTTTGACCTTTTACTGATGCCGCAACGGGCATTCAAAAAGTTAAATGGCAGTTCCCGGACGCATAAAACAGGGTTACTAATTTAAAATAAACATTGTAATTAATTAAAAGTAAATAATTAACATCTGCCGATTTGCCTCCATAAAAAAATCCGCCACACAAACAGTGTGGCGGATTCTTTATTTAAAAGGAAAGTCCTTTTTTACTCTTTGGTTTTATTTTACCATTGATTTTGTAACCGAAGTGTTGTTCGACAAGTCAGTTATTCTAACCATAAATACTCCGTTGTTTAACGAAGAAACATCTGTTTTCACAGTTGCAACTCCGGCAACAATAGAATATTGTTTGCTGATAAGTTTAGCACCAAGCAAGTTATAAACTTCTACAATAATATCTTTATCCACATCAGCAGTAACATCAAAATTGATGAAATCAGATGAAGGGTTAGGATAAATATCAGTAATGTTATTAGTAACATTTGTAGTAGCTTGTGTCATTGTTATTGGGCTTGCACAAGTAGAAAGCGCAGCTGATGAACGAGCAAGTGATGTACCGCAAGCATCAACAGAAGCCACTTTTACAAATGAACCCGTTGGTGTAGCAACATCAAATAATACAGAAACAGAATTAGTACCTGCACCTGATAATATTGTTGCGTTAGCAGGCAATGTCCAAGTATAAGAAGTAGCACCATTTATAGCAACTACTGAATAACTAACAGGGATACCGCCAGCAACTTCAGTACATATAGAAGTAGAACCTGTAATAGTACCTGGTTCAGCAGCTAATTTAGTTAATGCTAATGTTTTTGCAGCACTGTTTACACAGTTTCCTACTGATACTACTGATAAATTACCAGTAGCAAAGTTAGAAGCAAAACTAACAGTTACGCTTGTAGTTCCTTGTCCTGATGCTATTGAAGCATTAGCTGGCGCAGTCCATAAATAAGAACTAACACCTGCAACCGGAACGATAGAATACGTTAAAGTAGTTTGCGCCTGTATAGCTGGGCAAACAACAGTAGTACCTGTAATTACACCTGGTAGCGGAGCAGCACTTACTACAGTAATGCTTTTTGCAGCACTTGTAGAACAGCCACTAACGTTAGCCACAGTAATAGCACCAGTTACATATCCCGCAGGGAAATTAACTACCATTGAAGTAGTTCCTTGTCCTGAAACGATGGTTGCACCAGCAGGCACTGTCCATAAATAACTTAACGCATTTGCATTAACTGCACAGGTGTAAGTATAATTAGTAGCAGAGCAAACGTTGTTTAACTGACCAACTACAGCAGTTTGAGCAGTAACAGCAGTTTTTGTTAATGTTATACTTCTTACAGCAGAAGAGCCACAAGCAGCATTTGAAATAACAGTAAGCACACCAACTGTACCAGCACCTGAAGCAAGTGTATGGAAATCTACAGAAATAGCAGTAGTTCCTTGTCCTGATAAAATGGTAACACCTGTTGGTACTGTCCAAGTATAAGAAGCTGCACCAGCAACCGCAACTATTGAATAAGTAACAGGCGTAGTAGTTCCTACATAATTACAAACGGCAAGCGGACCAGTAACAACACCTGGAGTTGCAGGCGCAGTAAGTGTAATAGCTAATGTTTTTGCAGGACCAGTTCCGCAACCGGAAACACCAGCAACCGTAATATTACCCAAAGCACCAGTTCCTGATACTCCAGCATAATTAACTACAAGCGATGCAGTTCCTTGTCCTGAAACAATATTAACACCAGCCGGTACAGTCCAGATATGAGTTAAAGCACCTGTTCCGCCAGTAGTAGTATAAGTTAAAGAAGTAAGAGTTCCTACATAAGCACACACTGCAGCAGTACCTGTACAAGTAGTTGGTACTGTAGGTAAAGTAGCACTAATAGCTAATGTTTTTGCAAGACTTTGACAACCAGCAGCAGACACAGCAACCACCGCCACGTTACCAAGTGCACCTGCACCTTGTGCAACACCTGCATAACTAACGTTGATAGAAGTAGTTCCTTGTCCTGAAGTTACAACAGCACCTGTTGGTACTGTCCAGTTATAAGAAGTAGCACCAACAACAGCAGTAATATGATAATTCATAGCTGTAGAAGTTCCAACATAAGCACACACAGCAGCAGTTCCGGTGATTGTTCCTGGTGTTGCCACAGATACAGTAACAGTAACTGTAGAAGTAGCTGTAGAAGAACAACCACCTGTAGTACCCGTTACAGTATAAGTAGTAGTAGCAGTAGGCGATGCAGTTACCGAAGCAGTAGTACCACCTTGGCTCCAGTTATAAGCTGTAGCACCAGTAGCAGTTAAAGTAGCAGTAGCGCCTAAACAAATAGATGTAGAGTTAGCAGTAACAGTTGGTGTTTGATTAACGATAACGTTAACCGCTGTTCTTGGGCTTAATGAGCTTCCTTTATATTGAGAAACATAATAAGTAGTAGTTCCTGCAGTTGTAGTAGAAGGTGTTGGAGCAGTTAAGCTACCAGTTCCTCCTGTTGCAGCAGTGTACCATCTTAATGTATCTCCGCTTATTGCAGTAGCAGTTAATGCTGATGCAGTAGCACCGGTGCAATAAGTGATAGGAGAAGTAGCTGTTGGAGGAGCGATGTAACTATCGAAAGTTAAACTTGGGATAGAGATTTCGTTTCCTGTAGGGCTTGATGCTACATAGTTTTGAGTACCACCGCTTGGAGTTCCAATTTGAACGTTTAAGTTAAAGTGGAAATGTCCATCAGTAGTAAACTGCCCGATTAATACTCTATTAGTAGTAGTAGGGAAAGCACCATACGAACCACTTAACGAAGCAATAGAACCATTGTTAGTTGTTAAAATGTTTCCTGCATTGCTTGTTCCGTTAAACACGTTTTGTTGAGTAGAAGTAATACCAACAAAAGTAACCGATTGGTTAGTTCCTGCAATCATACCGTCTTGTGTAGTTAAAGGAATACCATCATCGCCATCGTTATTTTGCAACATTGTGTTTGCAGCAATAAGGTTGGCAGCACCATTGTCTTCACTTTTTAAAACACCAACTTGTCCGTTAGCAGCAGCTCCTACCGAAAACCAAGAGTCTAATGCTACAGAGTTATTAACGTAATATTGAGAACCGATAGTGTTAGGAGTTACCGCACCTCTATCTTCATTATTAAAAAAGTTAGTGGTTGTAGATATTGTTAAGTTATGAGCAGCAACACCGTAAATAGCTTCAAATTTATAATTAGGCAACATATCTGCATAAACTCTGTATGTAACAGAGCCAGCAGGCAACGCGCCGATACTTCCTGATGCGTCAGCAGCATTGGCAGTATAGTATCTTTCAACTATAACGCTTTCCAACCCGTTTTGAGCAAAGGATAATCCTCCGATTAATGCCAAACTTAAGCTCAACATTAATACTTTTATTTTTTTCATCTTCATAATTTCTAAAATTATTTCAGTTAGTTGTTATGATTAATGACAGTTTTGGTTAAAGTTACCTAACAACAATAAAAAGTCAGCGTTGTTAGTAACACCATCCTGATTAATATCTGTTGGGCAAGGAGCTAAACCACCTGTAGTAGCTAACAAAGTACCATACGACCAACCAGACAACCAAGAAGGAACACCAGCACCAAAAGCACCTCTGTAATTTTCAGGAGTAAAGAAACCATCAGCAGGAGCAACAGTAGTTGTAGCTAAAGCAGGATTTGGAACAGCAGCATATTGTACAGATGTAGTGTTAGCGTTTCCATCCATTGTCCAGATATAAGTCATTCCAGGTACTGAAGATACTTTTGTATTTCCATCAGTTACATAAAACTGAGTAGTATCAGTAGGTGTTGCAGCGTGAGAAGCATAAGCTTGGTAGTAAGAATTAGAACCAGAAATTTTAGAAACATCTTTTACCAAAGTAGCAGTAGCAGCTCCTGGCGCACCAGCACCCATACCAATAAATGTATTGTTTTTTACAATTAAAGTTGGAGTTCCGTTGTTGTTTCTCCAGTTGTCATAAGAATCTAAAACTGTTGCACCACTTGAGCTTAATGTACTTGTACGAGAACCTTCACCTGGGTGGTTACCTGTCCAAAGGTCTAAACCTACTGCAAAGTTTGCAAATACGCAGTTGTAAATTTCACCTTCAGTTAATTCTTTTGCCATTATAGCAGCCATACCAGTGTTATCAGAAGTTTCTTTTCTTTTGTTGTTACCAATAAAAGTACAGTTGTAAATAATAGGGTGAGAACGGTAACCTCCAACAGCTATAGTTCCGATAGCAACACCAGAACCGTTACCAGATTGTTGGTCATCAGAATCCATTTCAAATCCGTTATCAGCATCTTTAGTACCTCCAGAAAGAGTATCATTAGAAGATGTTTTGATAGCAAAAATGTTTTGAACTTTTCCGCTGTAACCATCATCCCAATCAAACATATCATCATTACCGAACATAAACACACTATTTTTTACGTTTACAGTACCACCCCAAAATTCCATATTGTCATCAGCAGCAGAAATAACTTCTACGTGGTCAACAATGGTTCCTCTACCAATTGAACCCATAGAAATTCCGTTTAACTCCCCTCCTACTTGCAAAATTTGACCTGCATAACGAACAGATAAATATCTTAAGATACCTGAATTATCGTTGTCATCAAAATTAGTAAGGTAACCAGCTTGTGGTGTAGTTAAGTTAACACCAAATTGGTTTCTGAAATCCGAAGAAGCAAATCCTTCGTGAGTTCCAAGTCCGTCAGCAACACAAAGTCTTCCATCACCAACACCTGGTTGAAAAGGTCCGTTGTTAGAAAGTTTTAAAGTGTTAGATGCTTGTCCGCAAAGTACCAAACCACCCCATTTAGAAGCTGTAGGTAGGTCAATTGCAGTGCTTCCGTCCATCGGGTCCGATTGAACAGTCATTACAATTTGACAATCAGCAGAACCATCAGCAATAATTTTTCCACCTCTCGAAACTACTAAACAAGTAGCAGTAGCAGCATTACCTGTTGCAACAGCTTTAATAACGGTTCCTGGCATAATGGTTAAAGTTAAGCCATTAGGAACATAAATTTTCTTGTCCAAAATCCACATTTTGTCACAAGTTAAAATGGTGTTTGCTAACAAATCACCATCAGATGCACCACCATTAACAGCCAAAGTTGACAAGTTAACAGAAGTTGTACGAGATGCTACTGCAGGACATCCGCAGCTTGCTCCAAGGTTTGTTTGTGCAACACCTTGAGTAATTGATGCGATAGCAACTATTGCTACCGCGATTAAAGTTGAAATTTTTTTCATTTTGTTTTTGTTTTTTGGTTTAGTTGTTTTTTAATTGTTTGTTAATTTTTAATTGTGATTTTTTGAAAATTGAATTGTAATCTTTCTGTTTCTTGTTTTTGATTGGGTTGGTTAAAGGGTTAATACTTTTGTTAATTTGTTTTAAATATTTTTACTTTTAATTCGGCAACAAAAGTATTTTAGAGGTATTGCTATACTATTAAGGAACTATTATTTGAACTCTATTTGTTAGCTAATAAAATGTTATGAGAAGGTAAAATCTGTTAACTACAACTTAACAAGAAGTAAGATTTGGTTTTTGGGAAAGTTCTGGAACCTTTCCAAAGAACTTTTGGAACCTTCCAAAGAAATTTTGGAACCTTCCAAAGAGGTTCTGGAACCTTTCCAGAGAAGTTTGGGAACCTTCCAAAGAAGTTTTGGAACCTTCCAAAGAAGCTCTGGAACCTTTCCAAAGAAGTTTTGGAACCTTCCAGAGAAGTTATATAACTTTCCAAAGAAGTTCTGTAACCTTAAATTTAATGAGCAGTAACAACCCTTTTAGCCACTTTCAGCAGTTCGTTAAGCGATTTATCATCGGAAAGGTAATAAACTTTGAACTTAAAAACCTTGTTTTGTTTGCGAATCATCACAAAAGGATAGTTTAACGTATCTTTAACCAAAAACGCTTCGTCGCCTGTATCAGTTAAATCTTTAACAGCAGCACTTTTTGCATTCTCCGTTTTTATACTTTCAAAAATACTTTTCGCTTCGGGCTCGGTTTTATACTGCTCGTAAGTAAAAAATATACGTCCTTTTGATGTAGTATCTTTAAAAACAGCAATGTAATTTAACGTATATCTAATCATTCCTGTTGAATTTTTAAAGGTGCTATCTCTTAACATAGCTGGTTTTTCCAAGATGTTATTAGCGTCAGTCAACGAAATAAAAAGATTAGAACGATACGTGCTATCACCCATTTGTTTGGGTGCTTTGTAAGCAGCAGTGGTAGAAGATTGTGCGTTACAATTGACAATTGATAATTGACAATTGATAAT
>CAILDT010000668.1 GCA_903833025.1 uncultured Bacteroidota bacterium
CTCGACCACATCATAGTAAATGCCATAATTATCATTGGCATTTTCCAACAAATCAGTAAGTGTTTTTTTATCGTCTGGTAGTGTCTTTAGACTTGGTGCTGGTTCCATTAGAACTTCCGGTGCCGCTGGAAACTTTTGCATCAACGGAACGGTTGTAGAGCATCCAAGCAGTATCAGACAAACGGCACTCAGCATCAATGTTTTGACGTTGTGCTTGAATATCTTTTCCATTCTGTTTCACCTTATCTTTAATATCATTTTGTTTCTTATTCAATTCATCAGTTAATTTAACATTTGCTTCTACTGATTGTTGTTCTGCTACTTTAATTCTTACTTGCATATCAGCAATCTTATTACGATACATCATTTCAACACCAAGGCCACCTTCAAAAAAAACACCAATCAATAATAAAATACTACCAATTTGATTTGACATTGAAGCGTAAGGTCCAATAACCGGTAAATTCTTTAATAATGAACCACCAAAAATTAAAAACAACCCCAATGCGACTGCACCGTGAATTGCATATGTTAATAACCAATCAGGAACAAATGACAAAAACCACATAATTAAATTTTTGGTGCTTTACGGGAAAGCATAGATTGAATAACAGGATTATATGCTTTTTTCTTTTTTAAATTAACACCAGGTTCTCTTTGATTGGCAGGTAATCTCGAATCGCCAGTACCAGCAACACCACCTACTGTATTTGTAGGTCCTCCCATAGCACCTTCACCATCTTCTTTGACACAATTAGGAACAAATTTGCTGCCTTTTTTCTTAAGCTCATCGCCTTTTACTGGAGCATATCCAGCCCAACAAGGATTTTTTCCAAGTTTAACTTCATTAAGGTATTTTTTAAAAGATAACATTAACAATTCCACTTTCTTAACGATTTATTGATACGTGAATCTGGATCATGTGCTGTTTTAGCAGAAGTCAATCTTTTTTTCATACCTGACATACGAGCACAAAATGATTTTCTACGATTTGCAGCTTTAGAACCCGGTTTCAATTTCGATGGTTTTGTTGTGACTGCCATTGATAATTTAGAACCAGGATGTTCAGCACGATAAGAAGCAATACCTTTACGATTTAATCCGCCTTCTGGATCTTTACCCGCTTTTCTTTGCCAAGCAGCAGATTCTTCGTGTTGGTGTTTAAAATATTCAACTTCACGTTCACGTTTCTCAATACCAGCCTTAGATGTTGCTGTGCCGAGGTTCTTACCTGTTTTTTTAGAAACCAATTTATAACCAGAACCGGTTTTGATAATGTGTTCTCTTAGTTCTTTAAATGTTTTCATATTTTTTTGAGTATCTCTGCTATATTGGTGTCTAATGGAATTTCAGTAACATTAATATTTTTGCCATTAACTCCATAAACAAAATCAGGAATAATATTCAAATATGCTAAAAAAGTTTTTAAAATGTCATAATCTCTTTCATCAATTTTATAGAACAATATTCTTGAAGTTGCTTCTGGTCCAAAAACGTTATTCAATAAAATGATGTGATTTAAAATCAATCTTTCTTTGATAATTTTAGTAACTTTATATCTACGAAATAAACGCTTTAGATATTTGGTTCTTTTAATATCACTTTCAAATTCTGACATAATACAATTTGGTGC
>CAILDT010000669.1 GCA_903833025.1 uncultured Bacteroidota bacterium
ATTAGTATTTATAGAAATGGATTTTATAAGCTGACCAATATCATTGTATATTTTAATAAGACCCTGATTTGATTCATTGGGTAATATATACTTGAAATTAATATTGTCTGTCGCGGGATTTGGATAACACATAACATAAGCATTTGTAGTATGCTTATTTGGCAAGTTTGCCAAAATCATACTTTTATTTTCATCATCAGCTACGTCAAGTATTGGTTCGTAATATACTTTTCCAAACACTTGTTGTAATATTTTTATTGCTGCTGCATATCCTTGTAACGTGCTGTCGTTCACTACTTGCTGTATTATTTGTTGAAGGGCTGTATCTGATACTAAACCATAAATGTTTTTTCCGTCCTGTTTTAATGTTAGATAAACGTTTATTAATTTAGCTAGGTTTTGTCGTTCATAAATACTGTTATCATAATTTCTGATAGAATCTGTTTTTGCCCAATCGCCACGGTCAGCATAATAATAGGCAAGCATATCGTCTTTGTTCACACCTCCACCTTTATTAATAAACTCATTTATATTACTGATAATGGTATCATCTTTAAAAGGTATGGAATCATAATTATTAAATTCGGAACGAAGTATTTCGTTTTCAGTAATAGTGCGCTCGTATTTCAAATTTGAATATAGCATTTCAGAATTTCCTCTTGCTGATGTTCCTGTTTGTGCGCTGTCTATAAGATTACGCAAGGTTGATGACATTGTAATAGTATTAAGCGAATCTTTTATTTGCTGCGTTACAGGGCTATTAGCTATTATTACATCTGCAATATCGTTATCGCTCAAATTATTTGTATCCTTAATAGTCGCTACATATACTTTACTACCATCAGGGCTTACAATAATACCTTCAGGATGATGCCCAACAGGAATTGTAGCTGTAACAGTATTTGTAACGGTGTCAATTACACTTACAGTGTTGGAGTTATAATTAGAAACATAAACCTTACTTCCGTCTGGGCTAACGCATACACCGAATGGATTTGAGCCAACTCCAATTGTTGCAGAAACTATATTGGTAAGGGAGTTGATTACACTTACTGAATTTATATTTTGATTCGCGATATATACTTTACACCCCAATTGACTAACGGATACACCCCAAGGAGCATTCCCAACAGGAATTGTAGCTGCAAGAGTATTTGTAGCAACATCAATGACAGATAAAGTATTACTTGTACTGTTCGTTATATATGCAGTTTGGGAAATACAAATTCTTACTGAAATTACAATCAGCAAAAATGTTGTCGGGTAGAATTTGTTTTTCATTTAGGTTTTGTTGTTAATGTCTGTTTCTTGCTACAAAGTTCGTTACGTGCGGTCTTGCAATTGCCTCTAACGTTTGAAAGATTTATGAAGTAAAAAAAAGGGGGGATTAAAAGCTCGTCTCTTTCGCCCCGCGACAAACGTTATTAAATGCTTGAAACTTCATACTGGCAGGTCGCCCCCCCTTTTTTTTTTTTCTTAAATCTTATGTTATCAGTAGTGCTTTTCTTTCGTGTCAA
>CAILDT010000670.1 GCA_903833025.1 uncultured Bacteroidota bacterium
ATCTATTTTACGTAAGGAATACAGAATCATATTTTTCTCATCGTTATGAATTTGCACGATACAATAATGATACTTTTCGCCCACTATTTTATCACTGTCGATATAACTGGCGTATATATTTGGCAACAGAGGTCTAACACTCGTTTTCGGAATGCTTTGTAGAATTTTATACCGGCCATCATCTGGCGCAATTTTATTAATCGTAATTATTTTACCGTATCTAATTACATAACGTTTATCATATGATAAACAACCCTTTACTAAGTCCATTGGCAGCGTTGAGAATAATTTATTTAGATTCATTTTGTTTAAAGTTTCCTTTGTATTATTTATGAAAAAGTATTTCAATTTTTTTATACTTTTGAAAAAAGTGTTAAAACAAATCAGTATTTACATTTTTGATGTATTTATTTCATAAATTGGAACGTCCAAGGGGGCGAGTGGAACGACTGAACTCCGTAGGCGATAGCCGAAGGAGTTTAATGTAAAGCTTTATTAAACCCATTTTGCATATAATATAAGACTTGCTCCGCCGTTATATGTTGCTGAAACCGCATAACTTGTTCCTGTTCCATCAGCAGCATCATTCCAACCACTGAATGCAAATCCAGTTTTTGCAAGTCCCCCAGTATTTGTTCTAAGTGTAATTGTGGTTGTCCCTGATATATAGGAGGCCATATATTGCGGAATTGGTAGAGTGCCACTTGTATTATTATTCCCATTATACTCAACTGTATATTCTGGTAGTGGTGGATATACTTTTTTAGATCCGGTTGATGGAATAATTGTAATAGTTGTTAAAGCATTATCTGCTTTTGGAACAATAAGTGCATATGGATAAGATGTTCTTGGTATAGTTGCCCAAGTAGGAACAGTATTATTTGATGCATAAAAGGCATTATTTGGAGAATTTGCAATAAATGTAGTTTTAAGGTCTGAGAATTTTATTGTGAAACTTTGATTGAAGAAACTATAAGTAGTAGTAGTTAAACCTGAAGTGCTACTTGTTGCTGATAATCCACATCCACTAGAAGTATTTGTGGTTGAAATGCCATATGTTGGTGTACCAGAGCTATTAGACGCACTTAAGGTTGCGAATGTTACGTCTGAAATAGTTGCAGCAATAGGCCAATATGTAACGCCTGAGCCGTTTGTTATAATTTGAGAATAATTGTAGTTATTTGATGGATCAGAATAGCTTGTATTCACGTTGATTTTAATATCAGTTTGAGTAATAACTGTCTTGTTTGCAATAGAAATTATACCAAGAGGCGCAGCTCCCGACCCATAGTTTGTTGATGTTGTACCCAACAATGCTGTTGTATAAATTGTTATAGTATCTGAACTCTGAATAATTTGAGCAAATGGGAAAATATAAGTTATAGCAGCTGCTCCAGAACCACCGCTTGTTGTTCCACCTCCACAACTTTTAATACTTGTCCCAGGAGCCCATAAAGCAAATAATGTCGTTGTTTTTGATGTAAATGTATATCCTGGAGCATATAAAGAACCTGCTCCAGAATCCGACCCGTTCCATCCTAAGAATGTGTATCCTGGTTTAGTAAGAGAACCTTGTCCTAAAATTGGTACCTGTACCCCGGATGGATAATCTGTTGGTTCGGCAGGAACATTTCCACCAGTTGCTCCATTGCGATTATATGTTACTCTGTATAGTGGATTATTTGAAACCCATTGTGCGTATAAGGTGGTATTTGCTATCATAGTAAGGCTTGAACCTGCTTGATAACTAGTTCCGGTACCATTTGCAGCAGTATTCCAACCATAAAATATTTTAGTTGAGTCAGAATTTGTATAAGGTCCTATATTATCCAATATAGTAGCAGGAGCATTAGCACTATAAGATGTTGGATTTGGATTATTTGGTGCTGTCCCAGAACCTCCTGTTCCAGCATTATAAGTTAATGTATATTGGGTAGCAGGATTAATCCATTGAGCGTATAAAGTATAATTTCCGGCCAGTGTAATAGTGGAATCTACTGGATAACTAGTCCCACTTCCATTTGCTGTGGTATTCCATCCACCAAATACTAATGATCCATTAGTAAATCCAGTGTTTCCTAATATATTTTTTGTTGAATAAGCAGGATAATATGTTCCTGAACTGGTTGGTGCTGTTCCAGTTCCTCCAGTTCCAGCATTATAGAGTATTCTAAAACCACCAATTATCCATTGAGCATATAAAATAGTATCGGCATTAATTGTAAATGTGTTACCACCAACATAATTTGTCCCACTACCATTAGCTGCAGTATTCCATCCAGCAAATTGATAACCGGATTTTGCTAATACAGGAGAACCAGAGTTTCCAAGAATTGTAACTATTGAACCGGCGGCGTATGGGGATGAACCATCTGTTGGAGCTACACCACTTGTATTGCTGTTTCCGCTATATGTTAATGTGTAATTTGAAGCTAGAGTCCATTGAGCATACAGA
>CAILDT010000671.1 GCA_903833025.1 uncultured Bacteroidota bacterium
AAAAACACAATGTAGAGAATGCGGAGGTTCAGCTTTTTGCGAACACGGCAGACTAAAAGCACAATGTAAAGAGTGCGGCGGTTCTGGAATATGTGAACACGGCAGACTAAAAGCACAATGTAAAGAGTGCGGCGGTTCTGGAATATGTGAACACGACAGACAAAAAGCAAAATGTAGAGAATGTGGCGGTTTTGGAATATGTGAACACAGCAGACAAAAAGCAACATGTAGAGAATGCGGAGGTTCAGCTTTTTGTAAACACGATAAATGGAAACGATTTTGTAAAGAATGCGATGGGTCGGGATTATGTAAAACGGAACATTGCGAAACAACTGGTATTTCAAAATATAACGGTTATTGTTTACCTTGTTGCATTCAAGTGTGTCCTGAAATTGAAGTGTCCCGAAATTACAAAACAAAGGAAAAAGACGTGGTAGACCGAATTAAAGAAACCTTTCCCAATTTTACTTGGATTGCGGATAAAAGAGTTAAAGACGGTTGTTCGCTTCGCCGTCCTGATTTATTCTTGGATATGGGGTCGCATATTATTATTGTGGAGGTAGATGAAAACCAGCATAGCGACTATGATTGTAGTTGTGAACATAAGCGCTTAATGGAAATCTCAAAAGATGTTGGTCATAGACCGATTGTCTTTATTCGGTTTAATCCTGATTCTTATACGAACGCTGACGGCATTTTGGTAAAATCCTGTTGGAAATTAAGTAAAATAGGTGTAATGCTAATTAGTAAATCCAAAGAAAAAGAATGGGTAGAGCGTATTAATTCGTTAAAGGCACAAATCCAGTATTGGATAGATAATCCAACCGAGAAAACAATAGAAATTATTCAATTATTTTATTAAGTTTTAGACATTTAAAGTCGGCGTTTTAAATGTCCAAAGGTGTAAATAATTCTATAATAACATTTTTGAATTCTTTGTTTTCATTGATTAATAATTCTACTATATCAGGTTTTTCTTCAATTGTTTCTATAGGTAACTCTTCATTATTTAATGTTTTTATGCATTTTTTTTTATGATTATAAAGACTTTGTCTAAATGTGTATCCCTTATTGCAGTATGAGCACGTATATAATTTCGGCGATTGTTCATTAATGTTTTGTAAGTTTATGTAAGTATTATTATGTTTGCGTGTCGCTAAATGTTTATTGTAATCACTTTCTTTACTGCATATATAGTGACATATTTCACATGTAAATTTTGCGGCGAGTTTTGGCGAGCTTATCGTAAGCATAGTAAGTATATAAAATACTTACAAAATAATCGCCTAAACCTTTTTATAAATAAATTATAAAACATGAAAAAAGTTATCATCACAACATTTTTCATCAAAAAACGGAAATGAGAGCATTATGCTCTAAAATCAAAAATCACGATTTTTCCAAAAAGCTCGGCTGAGTTTTCACGAAATGGACATTTTTAAAATGTCCAAAATCTATAAAAGTTCATACGGCTTTTGGCAATTTTCATCAATTCATGCTTCTAATATTTGCGTGAAATTCGGAATCCTAAATGTTTTTGTTGTTTTTGTTGTTTTTTTTGCTTGAATGCAGCGCGTTTGGCTTGTTTCGGTTTTTTAATATAGGTTTTATCAAGTGGAATATATATATTATATTCAATAATCTCGTCTTCGTCATCTTCGTCGTCATTCATCGTCGCAATGTTCTTATGCGCTTGGATAATCGCCTCGTTAACATCATAACCGCCGGCTTTTAAACCTAACAGGTGTCGCATAAAGATCTCAATATCGTGGTTCTGAATATCAAATTCGCGGCGACAATAACAGCAACGGTATTCGATTTTTTTATCATTGTCTTCATCATCCTCTTCGGCATTTTCTTGAATTTGGTCTATCATTTTTTCCATACACATAGGGTGAAATGTTTTGCCGCACGGCTCGGTGCAGACAAACACTTTATTATAAATACGCTTGTAGCAAATGCCACACTCAGTATCGTCACCAGTGCATTCCTCTTTTTTTTTATTATCTATTCGGTACTCTGAGACTTTTAAGAGAGACATCTTCACTTTCTCTTGCTTTTGTTTTGCTACGGCATTGGCGGCATTGGCGGCATTGGCGGCATTGGCATCAGTTGACATCATTCTTTATATTGATTTCGTTTATAATACATTATAATATTTTAATGGAAAGCATTTCAATTTTTTAATATATAAAAATCTGTCCGTTTAAATATGATTATAATTTTTTTCTCTTATAATAAACAATGAGTTTGAAAACCATTAAAGTCAATCCGATTTTTTTAATGGGTGCAGGTGGTGGCGGCGGAGGCAGAGGCAGTCAAAATAAAACGCGAAAAGAGAAACCGCTAGGCGTGTCTTTAGGACAATCGAATAATATTAAAAAGAAATTAATTGCGCGTATCAAGAATTTTCAACAAGGTGCAGGTGCAACAGGCGTAAGTGCAAGTGCAATTGCAAGTGCAAGTGCAAACATAAGCGGAGCAAATATAAGCACTACAAGCATAAGCACTGCAAATAATAATTTTACGAACGAGTTTAGCGAATCAGTGAATTTTTTAGATAATTTAGCCCGCGATAAGCAATCAGATAAATTTATGAAACGCACTCTAAAAAGAAAGCAGCCGCGTAATGAAGAAGCCTATATGCAAATCGCGACAGAATTGCCGCCGGAACTAATGCTGGGGGGAAACCCCCCACACCCCCCTTTGGTACAACTAGGGGGTACCCCCCTACAACCCCCCTTGGTACAACCCTTACTAAAACATTTAACAACTTTGTCCGCAATGGGGGGTGTGGGGGGTTTCCCCCCAAGGGGGGGGTCGGGGCAAGCGCAGCAGGTTGCAACCCCAATGGGGGGTGTGGGGGGTACCCCCATGTGGTCAGCTCCGCCGCCGCCTTCTTACAGCAATTTGAAAACCGGTGGCACAAAACCTACCTATCGCACTTGGCTACGCAATACACAGAAAAATAAACACGTACCAACACCGAATAAAAAGCCGATCAATATTTTAGAAGATACCGGAACAATAGAGCCGACTATTTCTATTGATACACCTGTTTATCCAGCAGTGCCGGCAGGACTCGCGCAAACGGCGGCTGCGTTAGCAGTACAGATTCCGACAAGCGCGCAAGAAGCCGCGCAAGAAGCCGTACAAACAGCCGTGCAAACCGCCGTAGAAACAGCCGTCCAAGCAATACAAACTATACATACAGACCCTTTTCCATCAAATGCACAATCAAAGGGGTCAGACTTACCCAAAATGGGGGGTTCTGGGGGGTTTTCCCCCACCCCTAAACGGAGCAAAATTACCCGCACAATAAAATATAAACTCGGCAAACACGCCAACGGTAAAGTCTCGGTTCTCATTAAAAACAACAATACGCGACGTCGAGTACAAACAGAACATGCGCAACTCAAACAAAAGAGTATTTTAGACATAAAGAATCATCTGCGTAGTAAAAATCTGCTGAAAGTCGGCTCCGAAGCGCCGAACGATGTCTTGCGGCATATTTATGAACAGAGTATATTAGCTGGCCAGATCGAAAATAAATCGAAAGATACATTGATACATAATTACTTTAACGAGGAAAAGAAATAATGTATATAATAAATAATGTATAAAAT
>CAILDT010000672.1 GCA_903833025.1 uncultured Bacteroidota bacterium
AGCGTTCCAATCCCTTTTACTTTTAAACACAAACAAAAAAATCATTCTTAATCATAAACAATCTGCGTCATCTGCGTTCCAATCCCTTTTACTTTTAAACACAAACAAAAAAATCATTTTTAATCATAAACAATCTGCGTCATCTGCGTTCCAATCCTTTCTTTTAAACACAAACAAAAAATCATTCTTAATCATAAACAATCTGCGTCATCAGCGTTCCAATCCTTTCTTTTAAATACAAAACAAATCTATTCACGTTCAACCTACCATATATCGGGGCGTTTCAATTATATAATAACCACGGCTATGTTTATTTTTTTCACTGAAACCAAACCCCTGATATAGATAGCATCATTTATCTTTAAAAAGAAAAAACAAAACCTTTCTTTTCAGGATTTGAAATTACTAACATATTTAGTAACTTTGTGCCAAAATTTTTAGCAATGACAAAAATAGGAGCAAACATCACCGTTCTAAGAGCAACAAAAAAGTTCACTCAAGAACAATTATCAACCGAACTCGATATTTCCCGTTCCCGATTAGGTTCCTACGAAGAAGGAAGAGCCGAACCACCTTACGATTTATTAATAAAAATCGCCAACTACTTTCAAGTCTCTATCGATGCCTTAGTACGCGGAGACTTAGCCCGAACATCTCCCGAAGCACTAATGAAAATAGGAAAAAATAGAATCCTATTTCCTATGGTTATAGATGCCAACAATAACGATATCATCGAAGTAGTCCCCGTAAAAGCAATGGCAGGTTACCTCAATGGTTACGCCGACCCAGAATACATAGAAGACTTACCCGTAATGAACCTCCCCTTCAAAATAGTAGGCAAGCACCGTGCCTTCACCATCAAAGGCGATTCAATGCCACCATTAAAAGACGGAACAATAGTTATCGGCAAATATGTAGAATCATTAAACGAACTAAAAGACGGACAAACCTACATCGTACTCACCAAAGATGACGGCGTAGTTTACAAACGCATATACAATGAAAAGAAAAAATCCGCCGACACATTCCTATTTTATTCTGATAACAAAGCATATTCACCTTACGCAGTCCACGCAAAAAACATACTCGAAGTATGGAGCTTCGTATGCAGCTTAAATATTGGCGAATACAAAGCAGAAGACTTAAATATGGAAAGCGTCATCCGTTTCCTCCAAACACAACGAGTGGAAATGGGAAAATAAAATTATTAATAAAGAGAAATTAAGAAACAAAAAACACAAAGCACTTCACACCTCGGCTCCCCTCTCCTTTTTAAGGAGAGAGCCCGTCCCGCCACTTTGCGGGAGGCAGGGGGTGAGGCAGTAAAATAAATGTTTGCAATCATCGACATAGAAACCTGCGGAGGCAAGTTCGAATACCGCCGCGGACACGTAATAGAAATCTGTATTCTAATTCACGACGGATTATCCGTTACCGAAAAATTCTCTACATTAATAAATCCCCTCTGTTATATAAGCCCAACCTTTACACGCATTTCAGGCATCACCAACGAAATGGTAGAAGGCGCACCCACCTTTGCACAGGTAGCCAAAAAGATTTGGGACATCACCGAAGGCAAAATATTTGTAGCCCACAATGTCGGCTTCGATTACGGTTTTATTAAAGAAGAATTTAATTCACTCGGTGCAAAATACAAACGCGATACACTATGCACAGTCCGATTGAGTAGAAAACTAATCCCCGGCAAAAAATCATATTCACTCGGTAACCTTTGCGAATCATTAGGTATTGATAACGAAGCAAGGCATCGTGCCGAAGGCGATGCAGTAGCCACCGCAAAGCTATTTGATATATTAATGCAGATAAAAAGCGCACACCCGGTTTACAAAAACAAAGGCGTGGACGAACTTATGGTAAGACGAATCGACAAAATAAAAAAATATATCCTTGATAAACTTCCCGAAGAATGTGGAGTATATTACTTCCTCGACCAAGACCAAAACATTATTTACATCGGCAAAAGCACCAATGTATATAATCGC
>CAILDT010000673.1 GCA_903833025.1 uncultured Bacteroidota bacterium
AAGGGGGGAATTTGGATTCGGAAGGAGTAAAGTATGATAAAGGAGGAGTGAACTTGGTAATTTTTGGGAGAAATGGAGGAGGGATAAGGGGGAATTATGGAGGGGGAGAGGGGAATTGGAGGAGGGACGAGATAACCTGCGGGAGGTAAAGGGGGGAATGGAGGAGGGAGATGGGGGAATGGAGGAGGGAGATGGGGGAATGAAGGAGGGAGAGGGGGGAATTGGAGGGGGGAAGGAGTAAAGATGGATGTTGGATGAGATTTCTGCCCGTTTTGGGGTATTTTTTGTTTTTTTTGGTTTTGTACTTATATATAAGGTGTGGGATTTAATGGTTAATCGTTAATGGTAAATAAATGTTGGGATGTTTTGAATTGACGAGGAATGAAAAAAACGAGCGTGCGACACATCGACTGCCGGAGGCGCACTTAGTACTTGACATTTAGTGTTTCATTTCGCGAAGCGGAGATTAATTATAAGTTATGAATTATGAGTTATGAGTTGTAAAGAGGAAAAAATTATGAGTGATGGGTTATGAGTTGCTAAATGATTTTTTGGAGGACGGTGGATTTATCGTATTGCTCCAAGAGTTGTTTTAGTTGTTTTTCGTTTTTGGTGATTTTTATTCTTAATAAAGATAAACTCCAATTGGTTTTGTATTTGGCTATTGTATCTTTTTCTTGTTGTACAAAAATCCATTGTAGCCAATCGCCGAGATGCTGCTTGTTTAGGGCATCGGTGAGGGGGACGAAGAGAAATGAGATGTCGTTTCCGTGATGTTGAATGAGTTCGGTTACTTGATTAATGTCGGACAGGGAAGAAATAATAACGATGGAAGCATCTTTGGGGCGCACGTAATCTTTGAGTTCTTTGTCGCGCTGCCAATGGCTTACGGAGAAGTTGTATTTTATTTGTTCTTCGGGATTGGTGATGTTGTTTTGAGGAATATCTTGGTCGGGTTGATAACGAATTTCAAAACCTTTTTGTGCTAATTGTTTGTAAACGGACCAGCAAACGGTTTTGTAATAATTGAGGAAAGGCACTTGTATGGTGTCGTTGGCGGTAATGTTGAAGGCGGAAAAAAAAGTGGCGTATAAATAAATATGGGATGCATAGGGGTCCATTATTTCGGGAATACGAACAACGAGTTCTTTGTTTTTTGCATAAATTTTCCAAACAATTCGGCGCACATCGTCATTGGATTCAAAGTTTTTATAGTTGATGTGTTCGCCTTCTACTTTTTTAATTTCTTCGATGCGGGTGGTGGTTTCTTCGGTTTTGCGGGGGAATGCTTCCATCATTTTTGAAGAATAAGAAATGGGTTGTGTATAAAAATTGCTGCTGGTGTTTATGGTTATTGCGATGGAAAAGAATTGAAAAAAATCTTCGAAATAAAGTATTACTTTATCTACACGGTATTCTTTTATTTCGGGTAGTTGCCAGTTGTATGTGCCGGAAAGTGTGGTGTTGAAGAATTTGTTGGTTGTTGGTTTTATTAAATAAAACTTTTGGGAGTAATGTGTTTTATCATATTTGAAACGCAATTTTATAAACCCTAATATTGGTTTTAATATTGGGTGAATATTTATTTCGATAATTTGTTTGGCTTGTTCGCTATCTCCTCTAGAAGGTGTGTTGATGCGAAAATCGATTCCTGATTTTTTTTTCTTCCAGATAAAATAAATTAAAGAAATTAGCGTTGATAGAACAGCGAAGGTGAGAATGACAGTGCAAAAATAAATGGCGAAGCGGATTAATAATGCGAAGATTGCTGCAAATGCAGAATCGGGAATGGTTTCCTGCTTATGCAACCAAAGGATGCCGAGTGAACCTGCGGCAATAAATAAAACGAAATACCACGTGAAAGGGATGTAAAACCCGATGCGTTGGATAAGGAGCGAAAATGATTTTAGTTTTTGTTTCATAGGAGAGAATTGCTTTTATATAGACCTCACCCCCTGCCCCTCTCCTTGAAAAAAGGAGAGGGGTGACGAGATGTGAAGTATGTGGGTGATATTGTTTGTCATAATTGAATGACAATATTACAAAAATAAAGTAAAAGGCAATTGCCATTAATCATTGAGAATAACCGTTTGCAAAAAAATATTGCTTGGAGATGGTATTTTGGAATATATTTACGGCTTATGAAAAAACTACTCCTTATATATAGTGTGTTATTTAGTTGCCAATTTGTGATTGCTGATAATGATAGTGTAGTTATAAGAAAAGAATATACTATTGAACGTGCTGTAAAATCGCCTAAGATAGATGGTGTGTTGAATGATGATGCGTGGAAGGATGTGAAGGTGATAAGTGATTTTAAACAATTTTTTCCTTATTATGATAATGCTGCTTCGCAAAAAACGGAAGTGAAAATGGTGTATGATAATACGGCCATTTATGTGAGTGCGATGCTTTATGATACTTCGCCAGATAGCATTGCGCATCAATTGGGAAATAGGGATGATCAGTTAAATGCGGATATTTTTCAGGTTGCATTTGATACTTATAATAAGGAGCAGGATGCTTTTGTGTTTTCGGTAACGGCTTCGGGAGTGCAGGGAGATATTAGGTTTTCGGATATGTTGTATAATGCGGTTTGGGAAAGTGCGGTAAAAATAACTGATAAAGGATGGTGTGTGGAAATGAAAATACCGTTTTCGGCATTGCGGTTTCCTAAAAGCGATATTCAGCAATGGGGGATGCAGATAGACCGCACGATAACCAGAACAGGAGAGAGTGATGATTGGGAATTGGTGCCGCGTGGAGAATCGAACATTATAAAACATTGGGGCTTTTTGAAAGGGATGAATGGAATAAAAGCACCTATAAGACTTTCGCTGACACCATATATTACTTTATCTACTTCGCATTATCCGATAGATGTGGCGGGGCAAAGCAATTTTTCGTCTCACGCAACAGGTGGGTTGGATTTGAAGTATGGTATTAACGAAAGCTTTACGGTGGACGCTACCCTGTTACCCGATTTTTCGCAGGTGCAAAGTGATAATGTGGTAAAAAACTTATCGGCATTTCAGGTTAATTATGATGAGCAACGTCCTTTTTTTCAGGAAGGGACAGATTTATTTCAGAAAGGAGATTTGTTTTATTCGAGAAGAATAGGAGAGCAACCGATGGGATATTATAATGTGTATTCGGATACAAATAAAAAGTAAGTGGTGCTACGAAATCCAACACAATCGAAATTATTAAACGCCACAAAAATAACTGGGCGAACTCCGGGAGGTTTGGGAATAGGAATTTTGAATGCGGTGGTTGGAAATACTTATGCGACTGTAGCTGATAGTTTGGGAAATAAATCTAAAATTTTAACGGAGCCATTTTCGAATTATAATATAATAGTATTAGACCAGCAATTAAAATATGGTTCGGATGTATATTTAATAAATACGAATGTGGATAGGAAAAAATATTACAACGGAGCAAACGTAACAGGAGGTGGAATTAGATTAAATAATAAAAAAAGCACGTATGGTGTTCAAGGGGATTTCGCGATAAGTGATTTGCTTTCGAATAATGATACACTAAAAAATGTTGCGAAGGATTCGTTGGGATATAAATATCATTTATTTGCGGGTAAGATAAGTGGTAAGTTTCAGTTTGCCTATTACCTTGATGCAATAAATCCTACTTATAATAATAATACGTTCGGGATAACGCGAGAAGTAAATTATTATAAAAACGGTGCTTATATAAGCGTTAATCAGTTTAAGCCATTTGGTAAATTTTTAGAAGCGGCTGAAAATATTACGGTAGAAGAAGTAGAAAACTTTACAACACATCATATAGATGGGATTTCGATAAACCCATTTTTAAATGCAACTTTAAAATCATATCATAATTTTTATTTGGGTGGAGAAATGGATGCTATTCCGAGAACAGATTATTATGAGGCGAGAACACCAGGAAGAATTTTTGTGAGAACTCCGCATTACATTACCTTTTTAGGATTTAATAGTGATGCGCGTAAAAAATTTAATTTTTCTATTTCGGGTCATATTGGGACTACAGCATTAGTTTCGCCAACTATTGGTTATAATACCTTTTGGGGAATTGGAGTAACTCCCCGACTTAGGGTAAGTGATAAATTGTCGTTTGAACTTTCGACAGAGTTAGCTAAAGACAATGGAGATAGAGGTTATGTGGATGTGGATGAATATGGAACAATAATATTTGGGAAAAGATATTTAACGGATTTAACAAATAGTATTTCGATAAAATATTTATTCAAAAATAATTTATCACTTAGTTTGAGAGGTCGCCATTATTGGGCACGAGGCGCGTATAAAAGTTTTTACGATTTAGCCGATGATGGACATTTGATAGATAATATAAGTTATACGACTAATCACGATTTTAATTTTAACGCGTTTAATATAGATATGTTGTTTCAATGGCAATTTGCACCGGGTAGCTCGATGCAGTTGATTTATAAAAATTCGATTTACAATCAGGGAGATTTTGTAATAAATAGTTATTCGGATAATTTCAAAAATACTATTCAATCGAAACAGTTGAATACAATATCTTTAAAAGTGTTGTATTATTTCGATTACCTTTACCTCGTTAAAAAACAGAATAAATAAATTTCACTTGTTACAAAATGATTAAAGCGACAAATATTCATAAATCATACGGAGAGTTAAAAGTATTAAAAGGTGTTTCGTTAACTATTGATAAAGGAGAAATAATTTCTATAGTAGGTGCATCGGGCGCGGGGAAAACTACGTTATTACACATATTGGGAACGTTAGACAAACCTGATAGTGGAACTTTGGAAATAAATAATATTACCACTTCGAATTTAAAAGACAAAAAAATTGCAGACTTTAGAAATAAAAATATTGGCTTTGTTTTTCAGTTTCATCATTTACTTCCTGAATTTACTGCGTTGGAAAATGTTTGTATTCCTGCATTTATTGGTGGTGTTTCAAAATTATTGGCGGAAGAAAAAGCAGAAGAGTTATTAAATTTTCTTGGATTAACAGAAAGAATAAATCATAAACCAAGCGAACTATCAGGCGGAGAACAACAGCGAGTAGCAGTTGCTCGTGCATTAATAAATAACCCATCAGTGATTTTAGCTGATGAACCATCAGGAAATTTAGATTCAACTACAGCAAAAGAATTACACCAATTATTTTTCTCGCTTAGAGAAAAATTTAATCAAACATTTATAATTGTTACACATAACGAAGAGCTCGCCAATATGGCAGATAGGAAATTGGTGATGCGTGATGGAAATATTATTTAGTGTTGATAATTAAATCAAAAAAACTTTTTTATTTTTTCCAAAAACGAAGTAGGTGCTGCACAAGGCTTATTGGTAGCCATATTTATAAAAACTAATGAAGTACTACCCGTATTTATTAATTCATTTTTTTGATTGTAAATTTCATAATCAAAAGAAATTTTTGCTGTAGGCATTTCTTTTATTGTTGTTTTAATAACCAACAAGTCGTCATATATTGCAGGTTTGAGATACTTAATGCTACACGTATAAACTGGTAACATCACACCATTGTCTTCCATTTCTTTATAGCTACTACCCAATGAACGCAGTGCTTCTACTCTACCTACTTCGTAATAGTGAGTGTAATTTCCATAATAAACATAACCCATTTTGTCTGTTTCCGCGTAACGAACGCGAATTGTAGTTTCTGATATATACATTTTCGTTTTTATTAAAATTAAAATTGTGATAAATTACAATTTTTATTGTTCCTACAATAAAATAAACTAAAATAAATAAATAAATATTTTGTTTTTAATTTTACCAACTCTCATTTTAATAATTATAATTGTGCGAAAATTGAAATGGAATTTTCATTTTTATTTGTTGAATACT
>CAILDT010000674.1 GCA_903833025.1 uncultured Bacteroidota bacterium
AGTTTGAACATATCTTTGTTTGCCTTGTAAAAATAACCTAAAGCGAGCGTGATGAATAATATTACTCCAATTAAAAAAGCAAATACCATAAATAGAATATTTCCTACACTCATAATATCTTCGTCTTTCAAAAAGAAATATATTTTAAAACAAAAAAGGATAATAAATGAAAAAGGGAGCACAAAATTATTCAGACAGTATTTCATAAAAGGAAAACGAAGCGAAGCAAGAAATGGAAAGCGAAAAGCATTTTTAATAAAGCTCGCCATATTATACGCCATAATAAAACCGCCAACCGAAAAGCCAAGAATAAAATAAGAAAGGAAGTTTAATTTATCTAAATACTCGGGACCCCAAAACAAGTAAGCAACACCATAGGCAGGTGAAATAGCATTTGTTACAGCAGCGAAGAAAAATAACCAAAATACAACAAGTAATAAATTCTTTTTAAAATCGAGGAGCAATAATCTAAAAGGAAAGGAATAAAAAAACCGACGAAACGTAGGATGATTTTTAAGTTTCCTTTTAATTAATGTTTGAAAAGTCATTTATTGAATTTTTGAATTAACTATTTTCAATATCTCTGCTTCTAATGCTTGTGTGTCCTGTTCTATTACGTTTCCTGCTGAAATAAGTTGCGTTGCAAAAGCTTTGTCAGTTAAACCTGCGGCATTTATTTTCACATTTAAGAATGCCCCCATCACTGCCGAACGAGCACATAAAGCTCCTACTCCTGCATCTGTAACCGAATTAGGATTACCAATTTCTGCCATTGCTTTTATCACAGTCATCGAATCGAAACAAATTTGCATAACTTTGAAAGGCACTTCTGTAGCATACTTTGTAGCATCTTGTATTGCTTGTGTTCGCGCTTTCTTTTCTTCATCAGTGGATTTCGGCAAACCAAAAGCAGCCATAATTTTATTAAACGCATTGGTATCTTCATCCACCAACTTTAATAATTCGTTTTTATAATGCTGTCCTTTTTCTGCCCTATCAGAAAACTCTTTCCATCTATCATCCCAACCTGGCTTATGCGACGAAAGATTTGCAACCATTGTTCCCAGTGAAATACCCAACGCACCAACATAAGCAGAAATAGAACCACCGCCAGGCGCAGGACTTTCACTTGCCGTTTCATCTGAAAACTCCACAAGATTCATTTTGATTAAACGAGCTTTGGAGTCATCTTTTAATAAATATTCTATTATCCTTTCCTCTGGTTTGAAGGGAGATAATTCATCTAATCCAAGTGATTTTACAGCAATCTTGATTAACTCTTTTTCGGATACTCCTGTAGAACGATTTTGTTTCTCCAAAAAATATTTACCAGCATCCAACATAGATTTTAAAGGAACCAATCCTACTAGTTCAGAACCTGTAACTCTTATCCCACGTTCATTTGCTTTTTTACAAACTTCATCAAATGCAATATGTACGGGAGTAATATTAATGTTTGTTAAGTTCATTGATATTTGTGCAATGCCATATTCTTCAATATACCATCCAATTGCTTTTACAGATTTTAATGAACCAGGAATGTTTACAGGATTTCCTTTTTCATCTGTAACTATTTTTCCTGTAACAGCATTTCCTTCCCGTTTTACTCTTCCTGCTTCTCGCACGTCAAAGGCAATTGAATTTGCTCTTCGTGTTGACGTAGTATTTAAATTAACATTGTACGCAACCAAAAAGTCCCTTGCACCAATTACTGTAGAACCTGCTTTTACAGAATGTTCAGCCGGACCATAATCTGGTTTCCATTCGGGTAGTTTTATCTTTTTGAAGAATCCTTCGTATTCACCTCCACGAATAACAGAAAGATTATTTCTGTTTTTATTTGTTTGGGCAGCTTCATATATATAAACAGCAATATTTAATTCCTTACCTACTCTTGCTCCCAGCTGTTTCGCGTATTCTGCTGTTTCTTCCATTGAAATTCCGGCAATAGGTATAAGCGGACAAACATCTGTGGCTCCCATTCGTGGGTGTTCTCCTTTGTGTTTGCTCATATCTATTAATTCACTTGCCTTTTTTATTGCAAGAAATGCAGCATTAACAACCGCCTCTGGATTGCCAACAAAAGTTACAACAGTTCTGTTTGTTGCTTTGCCTGGGTCAACGTTCAAAAGTTTTACCCCTTCGACAGATTCAATTTCGTTCGTAATTTGTTTGATAATGTTTAAATCGTTTCCTTCGCTAAAGTTCGGGACACATTCTATTAACTGGTTCATTTGATATTTGTGTTTTTTACCACTAAGGCACTAAGCTCACCTAGTTTCACTAAGCTTTGTGTTTCTTAGTGGACTTAGTGTCTTAGTGGTGAATTATTATTGATTAATTATTTTTCCATTAATTATTACCTGTTCCACCAAATTACTTCCAAAAGAATACGGGATAAAAGAATAATTCGAAATCTCCTTCGTAATAAACACATTCGCTTGTTTGCCAATAGCAATACTTCCGTGAGTTTCACTTAGCTCCATCGCATAAGCACTATTTATTGTCGTTGCATTTATAACTTCTTCGGGTGTCATTTTGTAATTGATGCAACACAGCGACATCATAAAATTAATATTACCACTCGGGCTGCTACCTGGGTTATAATCACTTGCAACAGCTAATGCTAACCCTGCATCCATCATTTTTCTTGCAGGAGGAAATGGTAAACCCAGAAAGAACTGTGCACCTGGTAATATAGTCGCCATTGTATTACTGTTTTTCAACGCTTCAATATCTGCATCCGATAAATATTCTAAATGGTCAACACTAATAGCACCTACTTCCACTCCTGCAAGTGTTCCTCCATAATCACTTAATTGCTCCGCGTGTACTTTCGGAGTCATCCCATATTTTTTGCCAGCCAGAAGGATTTCAATCGTTTCTTCTTTTGTAAAATAATTCTGCTCACAAAACACATCACAATAATCAGCCAATTTCTCTTCTGCAATTTTCGGCATCATTTCGTTAATTAATAAATCAATGTAACCACGTTTGTTATTTTTAAATTCCATAGGTACAG
>CAILDT010000675.1 GCA_903833025.1 uncultured Bacteroidota bacterium
CGTTGGCATTAAGTTTTGAAAACGTTTCGGTACCAACTAATTCTTCCCACATAATATTGGTTTGTGAAAGTTTTTTCCAAACATTTTTTGCTTGTTTACTTTCAAAAATAATAGCAGCATTAGTTGGGATAGCATTTATACCTTCACTAACAGGGGCTTTTATTTCTCTTGCATAAATAAACCACCATACGCCACCGACAATAAAAGCTGCAATAAAAATTCCAAAGGAGATTTTCCTGAACATATTAAATTATTTTCCCGCTTATTTATTAATTTAAACTTCTACGAAATTAATTAATGATTGTACTAAATAAACTAATGATTAGGAAATTTACTAACAGCGAATTGCTAATTAAAACTCCAGCGTTAATTGTTCTGGCAGTAAACGGAAACTAATTCGGTGATGTTTGGTAACACCATATTTAATAATAGCTTCGCGATGTTTTTTTGTTCCGTATGCTTTATTGTTGAGCCAATCGTATTGCGGAAATTGTTGGTGTAGTTCATCCATATAATCATCACGATATGTTTTTGCAAGTATAGAAGCTGCAGCAATACTCATATATTTTCCATCGCCTTGTATGATGCAATGATGCGAAATGTTTTTATATTTTTTAAAACGATTGCCATCTATCAATAAACTTTCAGGAATAGTTTTTAATTTATCAATAGCGCGGTGCATAGCTAGGAAAGAAGCATTCAGAATATTTATTTCATCTATCTCTTTTGCAGTAACTCTTGCAACAGCCCATTCAATTGCATTTTCTTCAATAATAGGACGAAGATATTTTCGTTGTTTATCAGTAAGTTTTTTTGAATCATTAAGTATTTTGTTTTTAAATATTTTAGGAAGTATAACAGCAGCAGCAAACACATCGCCTGCAAGGCAGCCTCTGCCTGCTTCGTCGCAACCTGCTTCTATTAAATATTTATCATAATATTTTTTCAGCATTGGTGCTTACCCATTGACAGTTTTCTCTATACTACTCCAAAGTGCATCGGCAGTTTTATCCCAACTGAAATCAAGTTTCCGTTTTCTTCCTTTTAAAATCAATGCATTACGCATATCTTCATCTTTGTAAATATAAAGCATTGCGTTTGCTATCGAATCAACTGAAAAAGGATCAACCAGTAAAGCTGCATCAGCAGCTACTTCGGGCATAGATGTTATGTTACTTGTGATAACAGGTGTGTCGCAATTAAATGCTTCCAAAATAGGGATACCGAATCCTTCGAAGTAAGGTACATAAGTCATTGCGAGTGCTGATGCTATTACATTTTTTAAATCTTCGGACGATAATCTGCCTGTAAAAATAACATCATCTTTGTATTTCATATTAATATACGTCATCTTTATTTCCCTTGTCCAGTAATACTTTTCGCCTACTATCACCATTTTAATAGTTGATGATTGAGTACTTTTAAATTTGTCAAACGCTTCGAACAATCTTGAAATATTTTTGCGAGGATGTAGCGCTCCAACAAATAAAAAGTAATCGCAATCGTTAGCAAATTTATGTTTTGTTTCGGCTTGTAATACTTCATTAATAGGTGTAAACGAAGTATTACAACCATTATACACTACATCAATTACAGAAGGATTAATGCCATATTGTTTTACAATATCATTTTTAGAAAACGCTGAAACAGTTGCTATTCGTGCTGCTTTGTGAGCGAACTTCGGGAAAAAATGTTTGTAATATTTGCGAACGATATAAGAAACATCGTTGGGATGATGCTCAAAATTCAAATCGTGAATAACTGCAAGTTGTTTGCAGTTGGCTTTAAGCGACATATACCCATCGGGCGAAAGAAATAAATCAGGATTATATTTATTTAAAAAACTGGCAACCGAAAACTCGAACCACCAATAAAATAAAACGGGATGACGAGCCTGCGGAGAAAGAATTATGGGTGTGATGTTATCGGCAAATAAAAATTCTTCATCAAAATCTCTATCAAATAAAAAGATAAAATGATGGTGGGGATTATTTTTTGTAATCCGTTTTAAGGTCTCAAAACTGAACCAACCGATGCCTTCTAATTTGTCTTTAATTAGTAGACGAGTATTTACAACTATTTCCAATTTGCTTTAAACTTGCTACAAAAGTAGTTAAAAGTAGGCACTTTGATAATGGATATTTGATAATGGGTAATGGTTATTAAATAAAAAATCCCGCCTTTTTGGGAGCGGGATTTTTTTTAGATTGGAAGGAGTTTGTATTTGCGTTTGACTGTTTTGCCGACTGCAAAATGGATTTTGATTTCGGATTGAGGTATAAAACCGCGTGCTTCGACAAGCATATCGTAATCGTTGGGTTTTACGTAGGTGTTGGGAATGATGCCGTTTACATCGCCTTCGATAAGATAGTCTATTACTATGGTTCCTGTTTTCATTAGTTTGAGGGTTGGGAATGGGATTGCTGTTCCGTCTGCTTTTTCGACGTTTCCTTTTACTTTGGTGTGTGTTAAGCCAAGGTTGATGATTTCGCGTGCTTTGAAGTATTTGCCGACGAATTCGGAATTTGTGATTAGGAGTGTGTTTATCATTCTATCCATTTGCATTTTGAAGATGTTTTGATTGACGGCTTTGATAAGGGTTTTGATTTGCAATTTTGCATCGTTTTTATTGATTGTGGCTTGGCGAGGGTCGGAGCTATCGGTTGTGAATAGGGCGATTGCTGATGCGAGGTCGGTTATGTCGGCGGCGAGGATACCGAAATTGAGGATGGCGGCATTGGAGCCAGCGGCGGTTTTGGTTGCTTGTGCGATGGCTATTAGCGTTGCTTTGGATGCTTTTTTGAGTTTTGATTGGGAGAAATTAACTGCTGCGATTAGGACATTATTAATAGGTGCTAGGGATGCGAAGGCGATGACTGCGCTGGAGCATTTGAAGGTGATGGATTCGACTGTGGCGCGGAGGGCTGTGGTATCGAGGGTTACACCTTTGGTAGAACCTTCGGCGATGATGTTGTAATTATCGATGAGGACGAGTTTGTTTTTGGCTGTTAATACTGCTGGGGCGAAGGCGGTGATGGTGGTTGTGATTGCTGTGCTTGCAGCAAGGTTGCAAAAGGTGATGGTGGTGCGGATTGCGGTTACTTGGTTTTGTGCTGTGTTTTCCATTTTTTAATTTTTTAGTGTTTGTTAATTTTATTTTGATATGTTTTCTTTGGTTGTTTTTGTGTTTTCTTTGACTTGATTTGTGTTTTCTTTGATATGGTTTGTATTTTATTTAACCTAATTTATGTTTTCCTTGACTTGATTTGTGTTTTCCTCGACCTGATTTGTGTTTTCTTTGACCTGATTTGTGTTTTCCTTGACCTGATTTATGTTTTCTTTGAGATGATTTGTGTTTTCTTTGACCTGATTTGTGTTTTCCTTAACCTGATTTGTGTTTTCTTTGACCAAGATTTTGTTTAATTTGTTGATTTTAATGTATTTGTGATGTTTTGTGTTTTTTTGATGCGCAAAGGTGGTTAAAGGGTTTTGATTGGGAAAATGAAATGTGTTGGTTAGGGAATATTGGCTGTGGGTGGGGTGTAAATGGGGTGTGGATGAGTGGATTGGTTTTTAATGTGTTGGTTTTGAGGTTGGTGTGTTTTATTTTTTTTACCATCCTGTATGAAGGACGGGGCAGGCATAGGTACATAGAAATATAGATTTTTTCATTTTCTTTTTTCTTGAAAAAAAAGAAAGAAAAATTCAAGAAAAGATTATCGGACAACGCGCTTGCCGGACGCTGCCGGGAGAAATATTGAATGGAAAAGGGAACGCTGATGAAATAAGATTGAGCGGATTAAAAGGGGTTTTTATTGTTAGACCAC